>JBBDSD010000329.1:0-4241 GCA_040905065.1 Trueperaceae bacterium
GTCCGACCAGGCGACGTGCCACAGGTGCACCTCGTCGGAGCCGAGCGCTGGCCAGCGACCGCCGCGGAAGTGCGGCACCGCCGGCGCGGGATCGTCGGCGACGCGGCGCGACTCGGCGAAGGTCACGTCGGCGTCCGCGTCACGACGCGACCGCCTCGCTCCGCTCCAGGTAGCGCTGCAAACGAGCGGCCAGCGCGTCGACGTGGGGTCGCCGCATCATCGAGTAGTGGTCGCCGGGCACCGTGTCGCGCGTCACGCCTCCGCGGGCCAGATCGTCCCAGCAGGGGCCGTCGCGCCGAACGCCGGCGAGCGGCTCGGTGGCCTCGAACAGCTGGAGGCGCCCCGAGTAGGGACCCGGCCGATAGGCGCGCATGGCGCGCACGTGCCGCGCGAACACCTGCACGCGAGCCTCGAACGCGTCGCGGTCCAGGTCGGGGGGCACCAGGTCGGCGTGCCGGGCCCAGGCCAGCATGCGATCCAGGTCGGCCGTCAGCGACGACGCCGCACCGTCGTCCACGAATGAGCTCAGGCCGTCGACGCCGAGGCCCAGGTCCTTCAGGAAGGCGCGGGCCAAGGCCCGATCCTCCTCGCTTCGCTCCTCGGGGAGAGCGTCGGGAACCCAGGCGTCCATGAGCACGACCCCGGCGACGGAGGCGCCGTTCCCCTCGATTCGGCGGGCCGTCTCGTAGGCGATCACGCCCCCCATCGACCAACCGGCCAGCAGGTAGGGACCGTCGGGTTGCACCTCGGCGAGGACGTCGGCGTAACGGCACGCCAGAGCCTCGATCCCGACCGCATCCGGCGCCTCGTCGGGGTCGGGCGCCTCGAGGCCGTGCACGGGGCGCGCGTCGCCGAGCGCGTCGGCCAGCTCCTGGTAGGCGAACGCGCTACCGCTCGCGGGGTGGACGAGGAACAGCGGCCGGCCATCGCCACGGGGTCGCAGCAGCACCGTGGGGGGGCGAGGACGGGACGGGTCGTCCAGCAGGCGCGCGAGCTGCGCGACGGTCCGTCCCTCGATCAAGGCCGAGACGGGGACGTCGCGGTCGAACGCGTCGCCCACGCGCGCCATCAGGCGCATGGCGGACAGCGAGTGTCCTCCCAGCTCGAAGAAGTCGTCGCTGACTCCGACCTCCTGGTCCGGGAAGTGCTCCCGCCACAGTCGCAGCAGGCGCAGCTCCGTGTCGGTACGCGGCCCCACCGACCGCTCGCTGCGCCGCGATTCGGCCTGCGCCCGGGCGGTCAGGCGGGCGAGGTCGACCTTGTCGTTGCCGGTCCGGGGCAGGGCGTCCACGACGTGCACCACGGTCGGGATCAGCGCGACCGGCAGACGCTCGGCGAGGCGTCGTTCCAGCTCCGGCGACGTCACCCCCGCCTCGGCGGTCACGAACGCGGCGAGCTCGGTACCGCCCGCGGGGTCGCGGTACGGGACGACGGAGGCCTGGCGCACGGCCTCGTGGTCGCGCAGGACGGCCTCGACCTCGGCCGGCTCGACGCGCACGCCGCGCACCTTGACCTGTCGGTCGTCCCGCCCCAGGAACTCGAGCGTGCCGTCCGGCAGCCAGCGACCGACGTCCCCGGTACGGTAGGCGCGGGCCTCCTCCCGGTCCGCCAGAGGATCGGGCACGAACCGGTCGCGGGCGAGATCGGGACGGTTCAGGTAGCCGTGCGCGACGCCGGGTCCGACGATGATCAGCTCGCCGGGCACGCCCACCGGCGCGGGCAGGCCGCGCCGGTCGAGGACGTGCACGGTCGTGTTCGCGACGGGTCGGCCGAGGGGCACGAACGGTCGCGGGTCGCCGGGCCGGCAGCGCCAGTGCGTCGCGTCGATGGTCGTCTCCGAGGGGCCATACAGGTGGTGCAGCTCGGCGGGGAGGCGGGCGAGACAGCGCTCGGCGAGCTCGGGCGACAGCGGCTCGCCGCCGCAGAACACGGCACGCAACGAACGGCACGCCTCCAGGTCGGGAACGGCCAGGAACGCGTCCAGCACCGAGGGCGTCGCCTGCAGGACGCTCACCCCCCGCTCGGCCACGACCCGCATCGTGGCGGCCGCGTCCGCCTCGCTGTCCGCGGGCGGCACGACCACCCGCGCGCCGGCCGTGAGCGGCCCGAACATCTCCCAGACGGACGGGTCGAACGTGACGGGCGTCCGGAACAGCACCGCGTCGTCGCCCGACAGCGGAAGGACCGACTGCCGCCAGCGCACCTGGTGGACGATCGCGCGGTGCGGGACCACCACGATCTTGGGGGCGCCGGTGGTGCCGGAGGTCGGCACGAGGTAGGCAGCGTCCTCCGGCCCGACCGGCCGGTCGGCGCGTTCCCGAGACGTCGCGCTCGCCTCCTCGCGGCCGGCGTCGATCGTCACCACCGGGACGACGGCGCCCTCGAAACGTGCCGCGGCGTCGGGGCGGACGACGACCGCGACGGCCGCGTCGTCGGCCAGGAGGCCGTGCAGGCGCGCGTCGGGATGGGCCGGGGCGAGCGGGAGGTAGGCGCCCCCCGCCTTCAGCACCGCCAGCGCGGCCACGATGCGGTCCGCCGATCGCGGCACGCACACGCCGACCGGACGGCCCGGCGCCACGCCCAACTCGTGCAGGCGGTCCGCCAGCCGCTCGGCGCGTCGGTCCATCTCCGCGTAGTCGAGGCGGCCCTCTTCCGACTCGATCGCCACCGCGTCCGGCGTGGCGTCGACCTGCGCCTCCACCAGCCGGTGCAGCCAGCTGGCGGGACCGAAGTCGGTGGCGGCGCCGCGCCACGCGGCCGCACGCCGGCGCGCATCGGCCTCGGCCTCCAGGGGAAGTTCGCCAACCGGCCGGTCGGCGCCGTCCGGAATCACCTCCAGGAGATGCTGGAGCTGACCGGCCATGTGTTGCACGGTCTCGACGTCGAACCGGTCCGCGTCGTACTCGAGCGCGCCCCGGAGGCGCTCCCCGTCGTCCAGGATCAGCGCGAGGTCGGTGACGGCCGCACCACTCTCCACGTCGATCTGTTCCAGCTCCAGTCCCGGCAGGTTCAGCTGGGGCACGCGCGCGTTGTGGAGCACCAGCATGGCGCGGAACAGCGGCGCGCCGTCCGGTCCCCGCTCGGGCCGGAGCGCTCGGACCACCTCGTCGAACGGGACGCTTCGGTGCTCGAACGCGGCCAGCGTGGTCCCCCGCACCTGCGCGAGGAGCTCGCGGAAGGTGGGATCGCCCGACAGGTCGGAGCGCAGCACGAGCGTGTCCAGGTAGCAGCCGACGACGTGCTCCGCGCCCGCCTCGGAGCGGGTGGAGGCGGCCGTGGCCACGCACAGGTCGTCGTCGCCGGCGTGCCGGTGCAGCAGCGTCTGGAAGGCCGCCAGCAGCGTCATGAACGGCGTGACGCCTTCCCGTCGCGAGAACTCCCGCAGGGCCGACGTGGCCTGTTCGGAAAGCTCGACCCGCACGTGCCCGCCGCGCCGCCGGGACGGCGCGGCGTACGGACGACGCGCCGCGGGCAGCCGCAGGTCGGTGGGCGCGTCCGCGAGCTGTCGCCGCCAGTACGCGAGGTCGCCGGCCGCACTCGCGTCGTGGGCGGCCGCCCGCTGACGTTCCACGTGATCCAGGTAGCGCGCGGGCGGCGGGGGGAGCCGAACCTTCTCGCCGCGCACCGTGCCGGCGTACAGCGCCGCGATCTCGCGCACCAGCACGGTCACGGCCCAGGCGTCGCTGACGATGTGGTGCACGACCAGGAGCAGCACGTGCTCCTCGGGACCCAGACGGAACGACGTCGCACGCAGCATGCGGCCGGCGCTCAGGTCGAACGGCCGTCGGACGGCCTCGGTGATCCGCCGTTGCAGCTCCGCCTCGCGGGCGTCGGGCGTTCCCTCGCCGATCTCGACCACCGGAAGCGTCAGCGCTCGCGGCGGGAGGATCCGTTGCACGGGCGTCCCGTGGTCGTCGTGGACGGCGGACCGCAGCATCTCGTGGCGCGCCACGACCTCGCGCAGGCTCCATTCGAGCGCCTCGTGGTCGTGACGGCCGCGCAGGCGGGCCGCGACGGACACGTGGTAGGCGGGCGTGCCCGGGTGCAGCCGCTCCAAGTACCAGAAGCGGAGTTGCTCGGACGACAGGGGGTACGCGTCCGACGCGTCGTCGCTCGCGTCGGCGAGGCGCTCGGTAGTCGCGTCGCCGGGGCTCTCCGAAGTCGTCGCGGCGACCGGCCGTACCTTGGCGGTGTCCGCTCCACCCGGGTCCCCTCCGTCCGCGTCCGCTCCGTCCGCGTTC
>JBBDSD010000330.1:0-4212 GCA_040905065.1 Trueperaceae bacterium
CATCGACTCGATCGCGGCGCCGCTGCGTGCGGCGCGCGCGGCCGCCACGTCGAGGTCGCCGGATACGCCGTCGGAGGTGGCGAACCGCACCGGGTGCACGCCGCAGGCTCCGGCGGCACGCCGGGTCCAGGCGGCATCGGTCGCGAACCACGCGCCCGGCCCCAGCGCTTCCGCGGTCGGGGCCTGACCGTCGTCGGGCGCCTCGCGGGACGCGAGCTGGTGATGGCGCGGCAGCGCGAGCGCCTCCGTACGGTCGCCCGTGTGGGCCACGCCGTAGTCCAGGTCGATCTCCAACGACGCGCACACGGCGCTGCCGACGGGAACGAACGATCCGGCGTACGTCCCGGCGATGCCGGTCAGCAGGCAGGCGGCCGGGGCAGCCCCGGGCGTCGTGGCCAGCAGCCGCGCCGTTTCGGCCGCCGCGGTCGCCTTGCCGACGCCTACGGTCGCGAAGCGTACCGGGCGCCGTTCCAGGCACCCGTCCGAAGCGCGCTCCGCCAGGAGCGTCCACTCCGCTTCGGTGGCCGCCACGATCCATAGCGGCGCCACGGTCTCCGTCGTGGCGTCGTGCCGCATTCCGCTCACGGCGCCACGCTCCAGCGCAGCAGTTCGGCCTGCGCGTCGGTTGCCGGCACCGCCCGGACCCAGATCGGATCCCGCCCGGTCGCGACCCCCTCGGCGACCAGCCCGGAGGCGAGTTCGCTCCCCCCGGCGTGGAGCAGGATCAGCAGAAGATCGGGCCGGTCCAGCGCCACGGCGGTCTGCTCCCGCTCGTCGTCCAGCACCAGGCGCAGGTCGGGATCGGCCGACGCCCACGATCCCAGCAGCACGGCCAGAGCGTGCGTCGCCTCGGTCGCGTCCTCGTCCGCCGCGACCGAGGCGGAGGGGGGCCCGGGGTCCGCCGGACGCAGGTCGCGCACCAGCAGGCGGGCCACCTCGGCCGCACCGTCCCAGGCGCGGTCGCGCGCACCGCCGCTCCGCGGCGCGGGCGAAGGCCGCGGGCCGCCTAGCGTCGCGGGAGGCGTCAGCGCCAACCCCGCCACGGCCGTCCAACCCCCGTCGCGCACGGCACGGGCCAGCGGGCCGCCTGCGGGGGTGACGAGGTCGGGCGGATCGGGCTCCTTGCGCAAGCCCGGCAGGGCGTGCGCGTCGGGCATCCAGAGCGCGTCGGTCGGCACGAACCGGAGCGGGCCGGCGTCGACCTGCCACCCGCCGGCGCGGCGCCAAGCGCTGCCCGCCAGCAACGAGAACGCGTCGCGAACGGCCGCCCAGCGTGCGGCATCGGGCCGGTCGGTCACGCTCGGGCGAGGTCGTTCGCCGGCAGGTCCAGCAACGCCCGCACGAAGGCGGCCGCGTCGTACGGCTGCAGATCCTCGGCCGCTTCGCCCACGCCGATGAACTTGATCGGGAGCCGCAGTTCGCGCACGATCGGCAGCAGAATGCCGCCCTTGCCGGTCCCGTCCAGCTTGGTGACGATCACGCCGGTGAGCCCCACCGACTCGTGGAAGCGTTTGGCCTGCTGCAGACCGTTCTGGCCGGTGACCGCGTCCAGGACCAGCCACACCTCCTTCGGTTCGCCCGGGTCGGCCTTGCCGATCACGCGCTTGACCTTCTTCAGTTCCTCCATCAGGTTGTGCTGCGTGTGCAGCCGGCCTGCCGTGTCCACGAACAGGAGGTCGCGGCCCTTGGCCTTCCGCGCCGCGGCCGCTTCGTACGCTACGGCGCCCGGGTCGCTCCCGTCGGCACCGGCATGGGTGGGGATGCCGAGTCGCTCGCCCCACACGCTCAACTGGGCCGAGCCGGCCGCCCGGAAGGTGTCGCCGGCAGCGAACGCCACCTTGCGGCCGTGGCCCTGGTAGTACTGCCCCAGCTTGGCGATGGTGGTGGTCTTGCCGACGCCGTTCACGCCGACCATCATCACCACGTTCCCGGCGGGGTCCACCCGCTTGTCGCTCACGTTCAGGTCGAAGCCGACGCGACGCAGCTTCTGACGCATGCGGTCGGGCTCCAACTGGTCCAGGAGCGCTTGCTCCAACGCTTCGACGAAGGCGACCCCCCGCTCGCGCTCCTTCTTCGCCTCCGCCACCACCTCGGCCGCGATGGTGGCGCCCACGTCCGCTCCGATCAGAGCGAACTCCAGGTCGTCCCAATCCATCTCCCAGGCGTTGCGGCGCGGAAACTCTTTCGCGGCCGGCGCTTCGGGGGCTGGTTCCGCGTCGCTGGTGAGTACCTCGCGGGTGCGCCCCAGGCCGCGCCGGAGACGATCGAACCAACTCACGACGAGCCGACGCCGTCGTCGTCCGAGGCGTCCTCCGGGTCGGAGGTGGCGGCCCGCCGGGCCGCTTCGATGCGGGCCTCCTGCGCGGCGCGCGCTTCGGCTTCCGCCGCCGCGGCCGCGGCGGCCGCCGCCCGTTCCGCTTCGGTGGGGTCGTCGTCGGGCAGAGCGGCCGTCATTTCCGACAGCGCCCGGCCGATCCGTTGCAGCACCCGCCTGCGTCCCAGCACGACCACCAGATCGGTGACCGACGGCGCCTGCGTGGTGCCCATCAACGCCGCCCGCAACGGCATGAGCACCTGCGGCTTCTTGATCTCGCGGGAGCGTACGTAATCGTCCAGCAGATCGTCGACGGCGTCCTCGTCGAAGAAGTCCAGCATCGAGAACTCGCGCTCCAGGTCTTCGAGCGCCTGCTGGCCGGCCGCGACCTTCTTGCGCGCTTCCTGATCGAACGGGTACGCATCGTCGAAGAACGGCCGACTCTGCTCCACCAGGTCGGCCAGGGTCTCCACGCGCGGCCGCAGCACGTCGACCACGTCCAGCAGGTAGTCCTCGTCGCCGAGGTCGTCGTAGCCCGCCGCCTTCAGCAGGGGGCGCAGGCGGGCGGCGACCTCCTCGAGCGGAAGCAGTTCGCGCAGGTAGCGCGCGTTGACGTGCCGCAGCTTGCGCAGGTCGAACACCGGACCGCCCAGCGAGATCCGCTCCGGATCGAAGTGCGCCACCATCGCGTCCAGATCGAAGAACTCGCGTCCGTCGGGCATGCTCCACCCCATCGACGCCAGGAAGTTCCGGAGCGCTTCGGGCACGATGCCCTGCTCCCGGTACGACGCCACGCTGGTGTCGAGCTTGCGTTTGCTGATCTTCGTCTTGTTCGCGTCCGGATTGCGGAGCAGCGGCAGGTGGCAGAACACCGGCAGGTCCCACCCGAAGGCGCGGTACAGCAGCACGTGAATCGGCGTGCTGGTCACCCACTCCTCGGCACGCAGCACGTGCGTGACCTCCATCAGGTGGTCATCCACGACGTTCGCGAAGTGGTAGGTCGGGTAGCCGTCGCCCTTGATCAGTACCGGATCCTTGATCTCGGCGTTGGGAATCCGTACCTCGCCCCGCAGCAGGTCGTCGAAGCCGGTCTCGCCGTCGTCGGGCGTGACCAGGCGGATCACGTGCGGTTCGCCCGCGTCCACGCGGCGCCCCTGTTCTTCGCTGGACAGCGAGCGGCCGCGACCGTCGTAGCCTAGCGGCAAACCGCGGCGACGCTGATCCTCGCGCATCTCCTCGAGCTCTTCGGCCGTATCGAAGGCGCGGTACGCGTGACCGGCTGCGAGCAGACGGGCCACGTGCTCGCGGTAGATGTCGAGCCGTTCGCTCTGACGGTACGGGCCGTTCCCGCCGCCGATGCCGGGACCTTCGTCCGGATGCAGCCCCAACCAGGCGAACATTTCGAGGATGCGGGCTTCGCTGGCGGCGTCGTAGCGACCGCGATCGGTGTCCTCGAGACGGAATACGAACCGCCCATTGTGACGCTTGGCGAACGCGTAGTTGAACAGTCCGACGTAGGCGGTTCCAACGTGCGGATCGCCCGTAGGGGAGGGCGCGATTCGGGTGACGACGTTCATGGCGCGTACTCCTTCTCGACCTTGGATGATAGCGCGGCCGACGGGGACGGCCGGTCGTGGCGGATGGCGGGCCGGCTTCCGGCACGCGTCGTGGCGGACGTCACCCGAGCCGTACGCTGACGAGCGTGACGGCCGCGACGGTCCACAGGTACGGTGCGAACCAGCGGAAGCGACCGCGACGCAGCACCGCGAACAGCAGCACCAGGGCGACCCAGCCGGACAGGAACGACGCGGCGGTCATCCACAGCACCGCCCGCAGTCCCAGGTCGGCCTCGAGCACGTCGCCGGCGCCCAACACGGCCACGCCGGCCGACGCGACCA
>JBBDSD010000331.1:0-4212 GCA_040905065.1 Trueperaceae bacterium
ACGGCGGGTGGCCGTCACCCGGCCCACGGCCCGGTGTGTCGCCGGACCGGAGGCGGGGGGACCGGGGCGGGCGCCGCGCGGCTGCCGGGAAGGGACCCACATGGCACATCCGAAAGGCGTTCTCATCGAACGTCTCCAGAAGGAGGGCCGGCAACCGAGGTTCGAGACCGCGATGGGCGGCCCCGACCACGAACCGGTCTTCGACGCCGAAGTGTTCGTCGACGATGCCTCGCTCGGCACCGGACGCGGTAGCAACAAGCGCAGCGCCGAGCGGCTCGCCGCCGAAGAGGCGTTGGCGACGCTCGACGCGGCCGAGGCGGAAGCGGCCGCGCCCAAGCGTGGCAAAGGGCGCGGCCGGGGCGCCGCCGCGAAGGAGGCCCCCCCGAAGGACCGCGACGGCGCGAGCGGGCGCCGCGGCGGCCGCGGCCGAGGGCGCAGCGAAGCGGAGGACGATGGCGCGGACGACGCGGCACCCGAGCCGGCCGCAGCGGCGCCCGCCGCCGACCATGACGCCCCGTTCGACGGCCCCTGGCCGGTGTTCGATGCGGTCCTCGCCACCAGCCTGCGGATCGCGCACGAGCGCGTCGCGGTCGGCCTGGGCACCCAGGACGCACGGAACGCGATCGAAACGTTCGCGCTGGACCTGTACAAGAACGTGCTGTCCGAACTCGGCGAGGTGATCGAGGAAGAGGTCGACGAACCGGCCTGAGGTCGGAACCGGGCGCGCCAAGCGGGCGCAGGCGACGTGCGGGTCAGCCCGCCCCCTCGCCTGCGCCCTCTTCGTCGTCGCGCGCGGTCGCGCCCGCGAGTTCGTCGCGAGCCCAGCGCTCGATGCGGTTCAGGTCCTCCGACGCCTTCTCCTGCACCAGGATGCGGCGCAGCCGCTCGCTTCCGGGCAGGTCGCCGCCCTGCATCTCGATGATCTCGACCATCTTGGCGCCGAAGGCACGAAGCGGGACTTCGGAGCGGATGTCGGCCACGTCGTCGCCGCTGGCCGGCGCCAGGATCAGCAACTCCGGGTCGAGTCCCCCCTTGGACGGATCGACGCGCACCAGCACGTCCCCGTGATCGGTCTTGACCAGATAGCGTCGTTCCACGCGGCACCGTAGCATCCGCGCGCCCCCACCATCTCGGGGCGGACGACGCCGCCGCTCAGGCGCTCGCTTCGTCCAGGAACCGCCCCAGCACGCCTACGTCGACCACGATCGGTGCACGCCTGCGGCGGACGGCGCCGTACTCCAACAGGCGCGCAAGGCAGTGGCTGACCGTCTCGCGCGTGGCGCCGATCATCTTGGCCAGGTCCTGCTGCGTGAGGTTCAGGTCGATCTCCGTGCCGCGCTCGCCCTCGCGCCCGAAGTCGGACGCCAAGCGCACCAGCAGGTTCGCCAAGCGCCCCGGCGCATCGAACGCACCGACCTCCGCCTGCCACTGCTGCGCCTGCCACAACCGCGTCGACATCACCTGAATGAACTTCATGGCGATGCGCGGATGCTGCTGCAGCAGCCGCTGAAAGTCGGCCTCCGGCATCACGATCAGCGTCGTGTCCACGACCGCCTCCGCCTGGTTGGGGCGACGCTCGCTGGGCAGGAGCAGCAGTTCGCCGAAGATGTCGTACTGCCCCAGCAGGCCCAGGATCATCTCCTTGCCGTTCGGGAAGTACATCGAGATCTTGATCATGCCGTCCCGCACGAAGTACAGCGCGTCGGCGGGGTCCTCCATGTGGTAGACGACCTCGCCCGCCTCGAAGCGCCGATACGGCGTGATGCGGGACAGTTGTTCGAGCTCGTCCTCGGCGAGGTCCTCGAACAGTTGGGTGTTCTTCAGGTGCCAAACGAGACTCGGATACTCCTGCATGCTGAATCACTGTACCGCACGGCAGCAGCGGCAGGACCGACCCCGGCCGAGCGCCTACACTCCCGCCTACTCCCCTTCGCCCCGCACCGCCAGCTCCAACCGGATCAGGCGCGCGTAGGCGTCGGGAGACCGGAAGTCGTCCATGCGGTAGCCGCCCACGAACACCGTCGGGGTGCCCGACAACGCCAGCGCGGCACCCACCCGACGCGCGTCCTGCACCGCGGCGCGAGCGGCGCCGGAGGCGAGGCAGGCGCGCACGTCGCTGCGCGCTCCTTCGGTGAGCGCGTCCGCGTCCCCGCCCGCGTCCCCATCGGCACCCGTCAGCAGTTCCGGCTCCACGTCGCGCGCCAAGCGCGCAAAGTACGCGTTCGGATCGCCCAGGTCCGACCAGGCCGCCTGCCGCTCGAACAACAGGTCGTGATACGCCCAGAACGCGTCCTGGCCGAAGCGGTCGGCCACGCACTGCGCCGCCTCCGCTGCAGGCTCGGCGTTGGCGTGGATGCTGGAAAGCGGCAGGTGATGGAACGCGAACCGCACCTCGCCGCTGGCCAGCAGCGCCCCCAGCACGCCACCGTCCAGCACCTCCTCCGCGAACCGTTTGCAGAACGGGCACTGGAAGTCGCTGAACTCCCGCACCACCACCAGCGCATCGTTCGGCCCCTTGGCGGCGACCGCCGCGCCGAACGCCTCCTCCTCCACCCGGGGCAGGACCAGGCGGAGCGTGGCGCGGACCGGATCGCCCGCTTCGGCGTCGATCTCGAGCCGGTACGCCTCGACGCGGACCGACGCGGACCCCTGCTGCGCCAGGTCCGTCAGGTTGTCTCGAAGGAACGACGCGATCGGCTCCTCGATGCCGGCACCGTAGCCGCTAGCGACCGCCAGCACCCGCGCGGCGTCGTCGACGCCAGCGTCGTGCATCGGCCCCTCCAGCGCGACCGCGGTCAACAGGCCGCCCGCCTCCTCCGGCCGGACCGCGAGCTCGCCCACCGTCGCTCCGTCCGCATCGTCCGCGCCGCTCGCGGCGACCGCGTCCAGGAACGAGGGCAGGGGATCGCCGATCCGTTGCGCCGTGGCGCTGCTCACGGCGAGCAGCAGGCACGAGGCGATCAGAAACGTTGCGAGCGGGAACCGGCGGGTGCGTGGCACGGTATCGCGGGGCACGGCGTCGCTTGGCATGGCGTCGCTTGGCATGGCAGAGCCTCCAGGGCGAGAGAGAAGGGTCCGCTGCGGACCCGACGAGGGTCGGTCGTGACGCCGAGTCTACCCGCGAGCGGTCGGCGTGCCGGTCGCGCCTCGGCACGGTAGGGCAGCGAAGCGCCGGCCGTTCCGGGTGCGCAGCAGGCACGGTTTTCGCGTCGGCGACGTGCTAGGCTCGCGCTCATGGATTCCCTCGTCGGCGGCGTCGGCCGTGGCCTGATCACGCGCGAACGCATCGCCCTGGCCGACCTGCGCGCCACGCTGGTCGAAGCGGAGGCGGGCGTCGACGCGGTCGATGCCGTACGGACCGCGTTGGCCGACCTGGACGGGCTGTTCCTGCTGGTGGTGTGCGGCGAGTACAACGCCGGCAAGTCCAGCCTCATCAACGCGCTGCTGCGCGACGAGGTCATGCCGGAGGGCGTCACGCCCACCACCGACCGGATCACCGTGCTGGGCTACGGGCCGGCCGAGGAGCGCGTCGACGAGGGCGGCGTGGCGTACCGGCTGGCCGAGGTTCCCGCGCTGCGCGACCTGGCGTTGGTCGACACGCCCGGCACGAACGCCGTGATCGCGCGGCATCAGGAACTGACCGAGCGGTTCGTGCCGCGCGCCGACCTGGTCCTCTTCGTCACCTCCGCCGACCGGCCGTTCACCGGCAGCGAGCGCACCTTCCTGGAGCTGATCGCCTCGTGGGGCAAGAAGATCGTCCTGGTGGTGAACAAGGTAGACCTGCTGGACGACGAGGCGTCCCGCGACGAGGTCACCTCGTTCGTGGCGGAGCACGCCCGCGAGGTGCTGCGCGAGGGCGCGGGCGCCGACGCCCGCCCGCGCGTGTTCGCCGTCTCCGCCCGCGCCGCGCGTCGGGCGCGGCAGGCGGACGACGCGGCCGCCCTGGAGGCCAGCGGCCTGCCGACGCTGGAACGGTTCGTGGCCGGCGAACTGTCCGACCTGGAGCGCCTGCGTCTCAAGTTGGCCAGCCCGCTGGGCGTCGGGGTACGGCTGGCCCGCGACGCGCAGGCTACGCTGCGCGCGCGGCTGGAGCTGCTGGACGACGACCGTTCGACCCTCGACGCCGTGGGGCGGCAGCGGGAGCAGTTCGAGCGCGAGATGCGGCGCGAGGCGCACACCTACCTGTCGCGCGTCAAGACCGCGTTGCTGGAG
>JBBDSD010000332.1:0-4153 GCA_040905065.1 Trueperaceae bacterium
TGGCCGAGGAGCTGGCCGGGACGCTGACGAACTCCGCCGAAACCCTGACTCGGGACTTGCGCGGCTTACCTGACGCGCCGCATGCAGTTGAGGAGGTCGAGGACCTGTGGGGCGCGTTGGTGGCGCCCGTGCTCGCGGGCAATCGGTGACCGGCCCGTTCGGTGTTCATGCATTCTTGAACGGACTCAGTAACTGAGAGTCTGTGCCAGGAGCCCGGCCACTCGTGGCCGGGCTTCCGGTTTGTCGGGCCGGGGAGCTGAAGGTCTGTCCTTGATCAGCGCCGTGGACGAGCTATGGTATTGCACACAGACAGGGCCTATGTGTCTACGAAAACCTAGGAGGCGGTGGTGGGTGCACAGTCAACACTGCAGCGGCTGCCGTTGGCGTTTCGCTGGTCGCAGGCGCGCGAGGCCGGCCTGACCGACCCTGCCCTCCAGCAGCTGGTGCGCGACGGCGTACTCGACCGGATCGGTCACGGCGCGTACGTGAAGGCCACCGCTGGACCGGTTGATTTCGACCTGATCGAGATCGCCCTGATCTCCGAGGCCGCAACCCTGTGTCTGGCCACGGCGCTCGCGCGCCACGACCTCACCGATCAGATCCCGAGCCGGATCGAGGTTGCGATCCCGCGTGGCAAGCGATCACCCAAGACCGCTGCGCCGGTGCGCTGGCGCCACTTCGCGCCCGAGACGTTCGAGATCGGTCGGGAACGGCTCACCGTGCTCGACAACTTGCAACTTGGGATCTACACCGCCCAGCGGTCGATCATCGACGCCTACCGTCTACGGCACCACGAAGGGCCTGAACTCGGACGCGAAGCGCTGCGTCGCTGGCTCGGCCGGCGCGGCTCCCAGCCCGGCGAACTGCTGCAGATGGCCCAACGCTTCCCCAAGGCCACCAGACAGCTCCGTAATGACCTGGAGCTGCTGCTGTGACCCGTCCGGATCTCGCGACCGACATCTACCGGGCACTTCAGCGGCACGGCCGCACGCACGGCCGGCCCACCGACGAACTGCTCCACCTCTACGCCCTCGAGGGTTTCCTCGCCCGGTTGGCCATCCACGAGCACCGCGATCGGCTCATCCTCAAAGGCGGCATGTTGTTGGCGGCCTTCGACGCCCGCCGACCCACACGCGACGTCGACCTGCAGGCCCGAGAGCTCGACAACGACGCCGAGCAACTGCGCGACCTCGTCGCCTCGATCGCTTCCATCGCCATGCCCGACGGCCTGGAGTTCGACATCAACACCATCGGCGCCGAGATCATCCGCGACACCGACGCCTACGCCGGTGTGCGCATCTCCCTCGACGCTGCCCTGGCGACCGGCCGCATGCAACTCAAGGTCGACATCAGCGTCGGCGATCCCGTCTGGCCCGAACCGATGGAAGTGGCCGTCGACCGGCTCCTCGATGGCGCACCCATCCGGCTTCGCGGCTACCCGTTGCACATGGTCTACGCCGAGAAACTCGTCACCGCAATCCAGCGCGGCACCGCCAGCACACGCTGGCGCGACTTCGCCGACGTCTACCTGCTCAGCCGTCAGCACGACCAACCCGCCCATCCCCTGCGCGCCGCGATCGACGCGGTGGCCGAGTATCGGCAGGTCACGTTGACTCCGCTGCGTGACGTGCTTGCCGGCTACCCCGAAGTCGCCCAGGCGAAGTGGGCCGCGTGGCGCCGGCGCCAACGTCTGGACGATCGCCTGCCCGCGAACTTCGCCGACGTGCTCGCCCACGTCGGTGCGTTCGCAGACCCCATCATCGACAACGGCAGTCCCGTCGGGAACTGGCGGGCCGACACCGGCGAGTGGCGCTGATCCGCCTCCGGATCGGGTCACGCCGCGCCGCAGTCGGATCGCGTCATCCACAGCCGTCGGGGTCGCGAGACCCCGCGGGCACGGTTGTCACGGCAGGCTGCACGCCATGGCCAGGTGGGATCGGGATCCAGCGACCGAGCGGATGCTCGACGACTTCCTCGTTCACCAGCAGGCGGTCGCGGGCCTGGCCGACCGCACGCTGATCAACTACCAGTCCAACATGCGCAACTTCGCGGCCTGGTGGCGCGGCACCGGCGGCGGCGACCTCGGGCAGGTGCAGCCGGCCGACATCGAATCGTGGCTGATCGCCGAGACCGAACGCGGCATGCGGCCACGGACCCGCGAGACCGCCCTCGGCGCCGTCCGCGCCTTCTACCGCTGGCTCCGTCCGGATGAACCGAATCCGGCAGACGCGGTCCGCAGCCCGAACTCGGTCCCGCGACCGGTGGATCCCTACCGTCCCGACGAGGCCCGTCGAATTCTGGAGACGGTCGCGCAGGCCGACACGCTCTCGGGCGCGTTCGACCACGCCGTGCTCGCGACGCTGCGCTGGACCGGCATCCGGGTGGCCGAGCTGGCCGGCCTCCGGCTGGACCGGCTCGATCTGCAGCGCCGCCGCGCGAAGGTCGTCGGCAAGGGCCGCCGGCCGCGCACCGTGCCCGTCCCGCTGCCGCTGGCCGAGCACCTGACCCGCTACCTCGATGACGTCCGGCCGCACTGCCCGCCCTCGGGGTTCGTGTTCGCCAACCCACGCAGCCTGTCCGGGAGCGCACGGCAGGGAACGATCGACCGGCAGGGAGTCCGCGACCTGTGCCGGCGGGCTGGCGAGCGGGCCGCGATCGAGGGGCGCCACCACCCTCACCGGTGGCGGCACAGCTACGCCACCGAGTTGTTGCGGGGCGGCGTCGACGTCCACGTCGTGCAACGGCTGCTCGGCCACAGCCATCTTGAGTCCACCACCCGCTACCTGCACCTGCTCGACACCGACCTGCGGGCGGCGATCGACCGCACCTACCCGCCACCCGACCGGCTCATCCGGCGCCGGATCGTCGCGCCGGCCACGGGCGAGCAACTGTCATTGGAGGCGTCAGTCATCCAGGGCGAGGCCGAGCGCGGTTGACGCACTCCGATCGAGATCATCGAGGTCGTAGACCCGGTCGACGGCGTCACACAGCTCGTCGTCGACCAGGTGGAGATAGTTCGCGGTCGTGCCGGCCTTGGCGTGTCCCAGCAGCCGCTGCGCCGTGTAGACGTCCACACCGGCGCGCAGCAGCTCGGTCGCGAACGTGTGCCGCCAGCGGTGCGGGTGGTGACGTCCGCCCACCTCGGCGTCCTGGCCGCAGGCGCGTACGGCCCGTCGTACCGACCTGGGTGACATCCGCCCCGACCACGGCCCCGCCGGACGCGACCGCGGTGACGCGAACAACCAGACGGACCGCGGGCAGCGTGGTCGGACGTGGCGCAGGTAGCCGTCGAGGTGCTCCTGCAAGGCCATCGCCAGCGGAACGGTCCGTTGCCGCCCGCCCTTTCCGACCACGTTCAGGCGTCGCTCCTGCAGGTGGAGGTCACGGAGCCCGAGGCCGACCAACTCCGTCACTCGCAGGCCGGTGAACCGGAGCATGACCTGTGCGGCCTCGTCGACGCGGGCGGACAGGCCCGGTCGTGCGGTGGCGGCGGCCAGGATGCGCTCGGCCTCCTCGGGCAGGTAGGGAACCACGTCCGAGGGTGGCACCTGCGGGGTACGTACCCGTTCCGCCGGGTTGTCGTCGCGGCCGGGAAGCCAGGTGTAGAACGAGCGCAGGGACGCGATCGCCAACGTCCGGGTCCGCGGTGCCAATCCGCGCCGGGCGCTTGCCACCATCCAGGCCTCGACGTCGGCGACCGTGGCCCGCGCGACGTCTCGGCCGCAGTGCTCGCCCAGCCAGGCCGAGAACTGTCTCACCGCCTGCGTGTACGCCGCGACCGTCGCGGGCGCCGCGCCCTGAATCGCGCTGAGGTACGCCGCGTAGGCCGACGTCAACGCTGCCGCTTCCGACCCGGTCACCAGACCCTCCAGCTTCCGCCGCCGAAGGAGCGTGCCGCGGAGACCCGCCGCCGTGACAAACGGTTCCGCCCGGCGCTGTGGAGAAAGCCCGACGCCGCCGGCATGGGGGCCGGTCGCGCGTCGCCACAGCAACCGACGTTGCGTCTCGGCCAACCCCCATCGCCGGCGCGGGAGATGCCGGCACGTTCCGCGAGGTCGGCGGCGGTGCGGCGTTGGGTGCGGCGCTCCGTCGCGACCGCTCAGAACGCCGTGAGCAATTCGTCGGCGCCGAGCACCACGTCCGCACCGGCGCC
>JBBDSD010000333.1:0-4123 GCA_040905065.1 Trueperaceae bacterium
GAGCACGAGGGTGTTGTAACAGCGGCTGCCCGCGTCGTCGAGCGGTTCGGCGAAGCCTCCGACGAGGTGGACCCCGGCGTCGCGCGCGATGTCGCACAGTTCGTCGATGGGCGTCCAGTCGATGGGCTCGCGCCATTCACCCGGATAGGTCTCCGGGAGCAACACCAGGTCTGCACCGCGATCGGCCGCCTCGAGGACATACCGACGCGCGTTCGCGACGTTCTGCTCGCGGCTGCCCGGACCGAAGATGGTCACCGGCTGCACGACTGCCAACTCGAACGTCATCGCTACTCCTGCGCCGTCAACGTCCTGAAACCACCCGTCGACACTAGCACGCACGCGTCGACCGTCGGACCCGTCGTGGTTGCCGTGGCAGCTCGCGGGCCCCGCCCGCCGCCCCGCCCTCGACGGGTATGGAGGACCCTGCGTCCGGCTCCGATCCGCGAAGCGAGCGGCCGCCTTTCGACAGCAGTGCGCCCGCCACCCCTGCGATCGTCAGCGCACCTCCCACGAGGTGGGACAGGTGCACTGGTTGTCCCAGCCACAACCAGGCGAGGAAGCCTGCCAGTGCCGGCTGTGCCAGCCGCATGACCGGGGGGATGTTGGCCGCCACCCAGCGCAGGGGCCAGGTCATCACGAAATGGCCGACGCCGCCGGGTCCGATGGCCACTGCCGCGGCGAACCAGGCATCGCGCGTCGAGAAGCCACTCACCGCTTCCCCGGCGATCAGGACATACGTACTGACCGTGCATGCAGAAACCAGCATCACGCCGAACAGGAACGGAAGGACGCTGATCTCCTGACGCCCCTGCTTCGACACGAGGAAGAACACCATGAAGAAGCCGACGTTGACGAACGCCAGGAGCATGCCGAACGGATTGCCCTGCGGACCCGTCGACGCGCCGAGAACGACCACGGCGGCGCCGGCCATCGCCAACAGCGTCCACAGCCGGAACCGCAACCCGGGTCGTTCGCCGAAGAGCCGGATCGCAGCAACGGTCACGATGATCGGGGCGAGCGTGTTCATGAGGACGACATCGGTCACCGACGTCGCCTTCACGGCCGTGAAGAAGCACAGTTGGTGCAGCCCGAACGCGGCGCCGGCCGCTGCCGCGAATCGCCAGGCACGCCGGCTCGACGGGTCACGGAGCGTCGGCCACGCAGTTCCCTTCGTGACGACGGCGACCAGGTTGGCGAGCCCCATCACGACCACCCCCATCCAACTGCGCCAGAAGGAGAAAACGGGACCGGAGGCGTCGGACGCGGCCACGAACACGGGTCCTACGGAGTAGAAGCAGACTCCGGCGGCCACGAGCACGAGCGGTCGGCGGTGCGCGAACGCGCTCAGCGCTGCGCGGCGGTGCTCGGGCACGATTTCTCCCCCATCAAGGCCCTGTCGGACAGACATGTGGCACGAAAGATCGCAGGATATGGCGGATGGGAGCGCCCCATGCCGTCCGTCGGTTCAGCTGGCGAGCCGCTCGGCGGAGATCTCCAGGCGCACGTAATCGATCTCCGGGGCCGGCAGCCGATCGGCCACCTGGCGCACGAACCGTTGCCGCTCGCTCGGCAGCAAGCGATCGAGATGCGTACCCAGCACGACCGTTTCGAGGTAGCCGTGGAGCATACTGCCGCGCTCGAGTCGCAGCGGATCACGGCGCAGGCGCACGTCGACTCGGGTGAATCCTGCCCGCGCCAGTCGCTGTTCGGTCGTCTGCGGGTCGGGGAAGTTCCAGACGCGTCCGCCGGAAACCAGTCCCTCGAGCGCCGCATCGATCGAGGCGACATTTCCCTCGCCACCACATTCGGCGACCAGGCGACCGCCTGGCCGGAGGACCGCAGCGAGGTTCCGGAACAGCGCGTCGTGGTCGGTGATCCAGTGGAAGGCCGCCACGCTGAAGACCGCGTCGGCGCGCAACGCCGGTGGCAGCGGCTGCTCGAGATCGGCATGGACGATCTCGACACGCTCCAGGTGATCGGCCACGCGTGTCCGGAGTTCCTCGAGCATGCGACGCGACCCGTCAACGGCGATGACGGATCCGGTCGGCAATCTCCGCAGGAGCTCGACGGTGTCCCGACCGGTCCCGCACCCCGCGTCGAGCACCCGTTCCGAACCCTCCAGGGTCAGGCGCCCGAGCGCCCGGGCACCCCAGGCTTCATGTGGCAACCGAAGCTCGTCGTAGGCCTTCGCGTCCCATTCCCGCGGCATCCGGCATCCTCCGCCTCGAACACGCCTCAGACGACGGGTGGCAGTTCGACACCGAGACCCGTGGCCGCGGCCTGCAGACGGTCGATCAGCCGGTCGTCATAGTGCAGACCGTGCGTGCGGCGTTCGAGCTGGGCCTCGTGCTCGAGCTCGCCCGGAAGATAGAGGCGGTCGATGCCCTGACGGCGCGGACTCGTACGCACCGTGGCGATCAGCTGATCGATGCGATCCAGGAAGGGCTCCATCCCGAGGAACGTGTCGATGTGGATCGCCAGCAGCTGGTGCGACACGTTGGCGGATCCGCTGCCGTCGAGGCCGACGACGGCAGCGGCCACGCCGCCGTCCGAGAGCGCACCCGTCAGGACGTCGATCATCAGAGCGAGCCCGAATCCCTTGTGGTCGGCGACGGGGCGCAACAGACCGCCGGCGAAGAGCGCGGTCGTGGGATCGGTCGTGGGGTTGCCCTCGGGATCGAACGCCCAGGTGTCGGGAATCGGCTGTCCGGCTGCGGCGGCCATGCGGAGTTTGCCGGCCGCGACCTGGCTCATGGCGATGTCCAGGACCAGGGGAAAATCGAGGCGCGACGGACACGCCACGGACAGCGGATTGTTCCCCACCACACGTCCCGCGCCGCCGACGGCAGGTAGCAGCGGCTGGGTATTGGTCAACGCGAGCCCGATGCATCCGTTCTCCGCCGCCATCATCGTGTACGCGGCAGCCGCACCGAAGTGGCTGCTGTTGCGCACGGCGACCGCGCCGACGCCGACCGTCGTGGCCTTGTGTACGGCGATCCGCATGGCGTGCGTGGCCACGACCTGACCGAAGCCGTCGTGCCCGTCGACGAGGGCGCCGGCAGGGGCGTCCCGCACGACTTCGGGGACGGCATCGGCGTGAAGCTCTCCGCGTGCGGCCCGTGCGAGATAGACGGGCAGTCGAACGAGTCCGTGCGTGTCGATACCGCGGAGGTCGGCGGCGATGAGGTGCTCGGCCACGGTCCGGGCGTCGGTACGGCTCGCCCCCGCGGCCTCGGTCAGCACGGTGGCGACCTCGAGTGCCCAGTCCGGGGTCAGGCGCCGGGTCTCATCCATGGGTCATGCGCTCGTCCGTTGACACCGCCGACGATCCGTCGAGGTGTTCCAGGATGGCGGTGTGATCCAGCTCGCCCCCGCCCGCGGTGATCAGGCCGGCGAGCAGGTCCGCCACCACCGCGGTCACGGGCGCCCGGAGGGCCACGTTGCGCGCTTCGTCCAGTGCGAACAGCAGGTCCTTGTGGTGCAGTGCGACCCGTGCACCGGCCTCGAACCGACGGTCGGCCATCCGCTCGCCCCGCAACGCGAGGACGCGGTTGCCCGCCAGGCCGGCGGCGAGGACCTGGCGCGCCTTCGCGAGGTCGATGCCGTTGCGCTCGGCGAGAAGCAGGGCTTCGGAGAGGGCGGCGATGATGCCGCCGACCAACATCTGGTTCGCGGCCTTCATCACCTGCCCGGCGCCGGACGGTCCCACGTGCACGACCGAGGAGCCCAGCACGGCGAACAGGTCCTGCGCCGCAGCGACATCGGCCGCGGCGCCGCCGACCATGATCGACAGGGCGCCCGCCTCGGCCCCTTCCTCACCGCCGCTCACCGGTGCGTCGAGGGCGCGCAGACCATCCGCACGGCAGCGTTCCGCGATCTCTCGCGCCACCGGTGGGCCGGACGTTCCCATGTCGATCAGGATGGTGCCGGGAGCGACATGCGAAGCCAGGCCGTTGTCGCCGAGGACGAGCGCCGCGGTCGTGGCGCCGTCGGGCAGCATCGTGATCACGCGACCACAGCCGCCCAGCGCACGCAACGACTCGGCCCGTCGCGCGCCGTGCTCGACCAGCGACTCGACCGGCGCGGACGACCTGCTGTGCACCCAGACCTCGAACCCGGCTTC
>JBBDSD010000334.1:0-4116 GCA_040905065.1 Trueperaceae bacterium
CCCCCCCCCCCCCACGCCGAAGGCGCTTCACCGCATGAAGCGCGACACGTTGCGTCCCAGAGACGCGGTCGACGCCGAGCGCCTCGCACGGGCGTTCGGACCGACGTGGAACGAAGAGGACGGCTGATCGTGCCGGTCCGACGATACCGAAGCGTGGAGGAGATGCCCGATCCGGACGATCGGCGCTCGGACCCGAGCGAAACGCTGCGGCGCATGGCCGACCTGAATAGGTTCGTGGCGGGCGGTCCATTGTTCCGGCCTGGCGTGCACCGGTACCGCTCGATCGAGGAGGCGAACGAGGCGCGGGACGCCGCGGAGGCGCAGCGTGCTCAGCGCGTGGCGAGGAACGAGTCGTGACGGACAGCGCAGCGACCCAGGTGGTCGCGCGCGTCAGCAGGTTCGCCGGACCCAGATCCAGCCCTCGATCTCCGCGAGTCTCCAGTCCTGCGGAGGAGCGGCAGCGCCAGCGGCGAAATCGACACCGGCCAGCACGCAAAGTGCGGCGTCGACCACGTCGTCGTGGGCGCTGAGCAGGTCGAGGTGCAGCGGCATCGTCAGGGCGTTTTCGAGCAGATCTCGCACGCGGGACCGCGCATCCTCGGCCTCGCGAGCCTTGTACCCCTTCGCGTCGACGCCGTGCGCGATCAGGGTGGCGGCCGGGTAGACCTCGATCGCCACCACGTCATCGGTCGGCTCCGGTTGCCACGCCAACGGAATCGTGGCGCCGGTGAGGGTTCGGAGCTCCTCCAGCATCGACAGCGCCGCATGCGCCGTGCGCGCGATTCGGTCGGCGCCGACGCTCAACGGACGCTTGCCGAGGTCGCGCGCCACGACGTGATCGGTGTGGCGGTCGAACAGGTCGTGCGCAGCGGGGTCGAGCGGCGCACCAGCCCGGTGCGCGGTCAATGCGCGGCCCAGGGCGAGCGGCCAGCCGAGCGGCGCGTCCAGCGCCAGCAGGGTGGGGCGGGGTCCCTCGAGCCAGGCTGCCAATCGTTCGGCAGGCCGGTCGTGACGGCCGCAGACGACGGCGTCGGTCAGCCGCCAGCCGAACTCGTCACGCACGGCGCGGGCCAGTCCGACCTTCTCGGGCCGGGTGGCGCAGTCGACGCCGAGGACGGTGGCGTAGGGCATGACGGAGGGTACCGCCCGCACCTCACGGAATCTCGAACCATGCGCTGCCGTCGAAGTTGATCATCCATACACACCGAAGCGGTCGGTGCAGATGCTGTGCGCTTCTTCGGCGTTGCCGGGGAAGTTCAGGTAGGGATGGGCGGACTTCATGGGGGTCCTCCAGCCGGGGGCGTCGGGCGGGGACGTGCGTGACGCAGGACGGTATGCCGCGTCGCGACGTGTCGCATCCGGCGTGCCTGACCGTCGTGCCCGAAAGCGACCGGAGTCGGACCGCACCGCGCGGTGGAATCGCATCATGCGACGCCGAGGCCCGTGCCTGCAATCGGTTCAGGGCGGTGGCCGGACCCGACGGGAGCTGTCCGTGGCCCTCGGTGGTCGTATGCTGGACGTGACCGCCTCATTTCACCGATTCGACCCGAGCACGCCGTGGAGGTCGACGCATCGATACCCGTGCGTACATCGCCGTCACCGACGAGGCCTGGTACCGGCAGCTCAGTGCCGACGCGCCGGACGAGGTGAACTTCTGGCGACCCGGGGGGCGTCGCGGGTTCGGTGCGGTACGACCGGGAGCACCGTTCCTGTTCAAGTTGCACTACCCCGCCCACGCCATCGTTGGCGGCGGATGGTTCGTGCGGTTCGAGTTCCTGCCGGTGTCGTTGGCGTGGGCTGCGTTCGGCCGCAAGAACGGCGTCAGCGATCGCGCCATGTTCCTGCAGCGAATCCGCCGGTATCGCCGCGAACTGTCCGGACCGGATCCGGTGATCGGCTGTCTGGTCCTGACCGAACCGTTCTTCTTCGGGCCGGACGCCTGGATCGCCGCGCCGGCCGACTGGCCGCGCAACGCCGTGCAGGGAAAGACGTACGACGTGGGCGCCGGCGAGGGGGCGCGCATCTGGGAGCAGGTGCGCGAGCGTCTCGTGGCGGGCGTCGGCGCGGTTCCATCCGCGACCGGCACGGATCGCGTCGATGCGCCCGAGGGCGCGGTGCTCCAGGCCGCACGCCGGAGTGAGCCTCCCGAGCTGGCCTTGACGATCGATCGCGAGGAACGGTGGAACCGGGTGCGCTCGAGGCTGGGGCAGGGCGGGTTCCGGGTCGCCGTGACCGGCGCCTACAAGCGGAGGTGCGCCGTGACGGGGGAGAGAACTCTGCCCGCGCTGGAAGCGGCGCACATCCGTCCGTACGCTCAGGACGGCCCGAACGACGTACGAAACGGCCTGCTGCTGCGGTCGGATGTGCATCGCCTCTTCGACGGCGGCTACCTGACGTTCGATCCCGAGCGACGCCTTGTCGTCAGCGAGCGGACCCGCGCGGAGTTCGAGAACGGTCGGGAGTACTATCGCTTCGACGGAGAACCGCTCGCGAACCTGCCACGAGGCGACGATGCGCCGGACGCGCGGTTCCTGGCGTGGCACCGCGGCCACGTCTTCGAGCGGTCGGGATGAACGGCCGGAAGGTCGAGCACGACGTTGGGCGTCATCGTCGGAACAGGCCCGACCATTCGGCATGACTCTCCAGGAAGTCCCCGTCGGGCCGAAGGGCCGGATTGCGCGGGAGCGAGATTCGGGCGTCGTGCAGCGGCTCGTAGCGGGTGCCGGCCAGGGATGCGTGCAGACCGATCGTGAGTTCGCTGGGGTGCACCCCGACCAGCCCGACGTCGAACAGGGTATGCAGGTCGGCACGCAGCAGCAAGCCGTTCTTGGCCGTGGACAGACCGTCGTCGGCGTACGGCACGATGTGTGCCGCCTCCAGGGCCTCGGGCGCGTCATAGCACGTCATGGCGCAGCGTGCGTCGTACGCGGACAGGAGCTGGTCGCGGAACGCGACCTGCCCACGTCGACGAAGGATCTCCGTGAAGGTCCGCTCGCGCGCGAGCAGCGGCGCCACCACCTCTGGCGCGCTGGACTTGGCCGCGTGCAGAACGGACGCGCGCAGCTCCTGCAGCCGCTCGAACTCCGAGGCCGTGCCGGGCATCCGCACCGTGCCGGTGGCCGCGGCGCCTTCCAGGAAGAAGAAGCCGCCGTCGAAGGTCGCGACTAGTGCCAAGCCCAGGATTTCGTAGCGGTGCGGGTTTCTCGACACCTGGCGGAACACGCCCACCGGCACGGAGTCGACCAGGCAGGCAAGCAGCCCGCGGTTGGTGGCCTTCGTTCGTGCGTCGTCGAGGTCGAATCCCTCTTGGAAGTAGGCGACCTGCCAGGTCCCATCGGGACGACGCGTGATCTGGTCGGCGTACGGGCCGTCCAGACTCTGGCGCACGCTGAGCGCATGGTGCGTCCATCTCGGCTTGTAGATGCCTTTCGGTGTCGACGCGAGGTAGGTTCGGCCCGCTGGCAGGTCGACCGTGCCGGGCCAGCCGTGTACCTCTCCAGTGCGCTCGTGAAACCACAGCAGGGCCTGACGGTGCAGGGGCGGCAACGTGATCAGATGCTCGTGGACGCGTTGATGGCTGGGATCCTGATGCACGATGCGAGCAGCGGCGCTGGGTCGGAAGGTGGTGACGGTGATTGGGTGGCGCGGCCCTCTCGATCTTGGCATACCTATGGCGCCGTGGCGGACAACGACCGGGTCGCCTCCATGGCCGTGACCTTTCGCTACGATGACCTCATGCACAAACGCCGCGCCGCCGAGACCGCCCCCCGCCTCGAAGCCCGCGTGCGCGCGCTCGCCCTGCCCGAGGGCCGCTCCGTCGGCACGCCCGGACACGACGCCGCCCGTGCGCAGCTGACGGAAGCGTTGCAGGAGGCCGGACTGGAGCCGTACGGCGAGGCGTTCGCGCTGACGTACCGGGAACGGGGCCTCGACTTCGCCAACCTGATCGGCGTCGCTCCGGGACGGAACAGGACGGCGCCTCCGGTGCTGATCGGTGCGCACTACGACACGGCGGGCGCCATGCCGGGAGCGGACGACAACGCTGCCGCGGTGGCGATCGCTCTGGAGGTGGCCGAGCGGCTGGTGGGGTCGCTGGCCGAGCGCGACGTGCTGATC
>JBBDSD010000335.1:0-4109 GCA_040905065.1 Trueperaceae bacterium
GGGGGCGGCCGTCGTCCGGCATCGGACGGATCCCCAGCCGCACCGTCTCGAGCCGGACGCCGACGAGTCCGTCGATGACGGTCGCCGCCCGCGCCAACGCGTCCTGGCACACCGTCGCGTCGAGCGGTGGCGGCCCGTCCAGGGTCAGGCCGGGCTCGGCGAACAGTGCGCTGATCAGGACCCGGCCGCCCCCGTCATGGCGGAGTTCCAACCCCGGTGCGCGGATCACGCCGCGAAGCGTGGTCGGCGCCGGCTCGGTCACCAGGATCAGACCCGGCTCGGGATGCATCGGCAGTTCGGCGCCCATGAGCGCGGCCAGGTCCGCGGACCGGTGACCGGCGGCCATCACCACCCGGTCGGCGGTGAGGGTGCGTCCGTCGGCCAGCGTGACCCCGCCGACCGTCGGGCCGTCGCGCGAGACCGTCACCACCTCGGTGTTGCAGGACAGCTTCGCGCCATGCGCCCGGGCATCGGCGAGTTGCGCCGCGATGAGCCGGTTGACCTGCACGAACTGGTCGTCGGGGAACCAACCGACCCAGGGCACCTCGTCCGGGTCCAGACGCAGCGCCGGTTCGATGCGCGCGACGGCCTCGGCGGTCGGAACCTGCGCCGCCGCGTATCCCCAAGAGCGCAGCATGCCGATGCGTTGGGCGAGCGCGCGTCGTTCCTCGTCGTCGACACCCCACTCCAGGCAACCGTTGCCCGCGAGCCAGTCACCCTGGAGTTCGCGCTGGAGGGCACGGTGCTCGGCCATCGCCCGCTGGGAGAGCCGGAAGTAGTGTTCGGGACGGCGGCTCTGCGCGTTGACCCAGGCCAGGGTCGCCATCGAGGTCCCGCCACCCGGCCGCCCGGCGTCCAGCAGCGTCACGTCCGCTCCCGCGCGGGCCAGCCGATACGTGAGCGACACGCCGACGACGCCGGCGCCGATGACGATCACGGACGTCATGGTCGGGTCCCGGTCATGCCAACGGCAGGGCATAGCGCCACAGCGCGACCACGTGCAGGGTGCTGGCGATCACGACCATGACGTGGAAGACCTCGTGGAACCCGAACCACACCGGCCATGGGTTGGGACCCTGGCGCGCGTAGATCACCCCGCCGGCGATGTAGATCACGCCGCCGGCAGCCAGCAGCGTCAGTCCACCTGGCGACAGGGCGTGGGCCACACGCAGCATCGGGATGGCCGCGAGCGACCCGAACGAGGCGTAGGCGGCGACCGAGAGCCACCGCGGCCCCTTCGCCGGCGAGATCGCGACGCCGGCGCCGATGATCGCGATCGCCCACGCGACCACCAGACTCCAGGACCGCCACGCTCCCCGCAGGGTGTGGACCGCGAACGGCGTGAACGAGGCGGCGATGAACAGTTGGATCATGGCGGTGTCGACGCGTGCCAGCCAACGCCGGACCGGCTCGCGCCAGGTCGGCACGTGGTAGACGCCCGAGGTCACGTAGAGCGCGACCAGCCCGATCCCGAAGACCAGGATGCTGATCCGGGGCAGCCCGGGCGAGGCGGCCCGCCACAGCAGGACGGCCGTCACCGCGGCAGCGGGGGCCGCCGCGCCGTGGATCCATCCGCGCAACCGTGGCCGGACCTGCTGCACCCGGGTCACGAGGTCGCCGGTGGCCGACACGCTGGCCCTCTCCTCGCGCTGGATGACTGCGGAACGCCGACGGGGCGCGCAGCACGGGCACATGCCCGAAGGCGCAATCCAGCCAGGCTATCCCCGGACCGCGCCGCCGAACGGACCGGCACCCGGGCATGCGGCCGGGGACGCGGGGAACTCGGGCCGACGGACCCGGCCTTTGGGTGTCTCAGACGAACTCGTTCCAGCCGCGGACCGGCAGGATCTCGCCGCTGTGGTCGAAGGACGGGTGCTTCTGCAACCAGCCGACCAATGCGAGCAGGCCCGAGAAGATCGCCACGAACGCGCTCACCACGGCCGGCATGCTGTCGGTGTAGCCGTCGGCGGTGATCCCGGCGGCGACCGCCGTGAACGTGGCGGCGACGGCGTTGATCGCGGCGAGGCCGACCAGAACCGGCACCGCCCGCACGGGTACCGGCAGGCCGAAGCGGACCTCGCGTGCCGGTCCGCGCACACTGTCGAAGCTCAGGACCCGGCCTCCGTCGAGCGCCACCACCACGACCAGCAGACCGAACAGGAACGGCGAGAGCCGGGTGAGGCCCAGCATCATCAGCCCGCCGACATAGGTCAGGCCGACGAACCCGGCGACGCGGCTGCGACAACCCACGATCAGGGCGACACCGACCAGCAGTTGCACGGCCCCGAACGCCACGACCCACATCCACATCACCGGGGTCACCACCGTCGCCGTGTCGACGAGCCGGCCGATGGCCGGCCAGTGGTTGGCCGCGACGATCGCGAAGGTCTCGCGCTGCACGTCGGCGGAAGCGAAGCCCGGCAGGCCGTCGAGACCGGCGCCGACATGGGTCCAGATCTCGAGCAGGAAGCGGACGCCGACGTAGATGCGCAGTGCCGCCACCAGGGCGGTCAGGCGGTCGTGGTAGCGGTCGGCGGCGACGAAGCCGACGGCGACCGCGCCGCAGAGCAGCGCCATCTCCAACGCCGCCGCCGACGCCAGCTGCGAGCCGCGGGTCGGGACGGTGAGCACGAAGTACAGCCCGAGGAGGCCGAACAGCGCGGTGGCGGCCGAGGCGGCGCCGCGCTGGAACACCGGCAGGTCGAGCAGGGAGTGGATCGCCCGCGCCAGCAGCTTCCGCGAGCCGCGCGTCCGCAGCAGGACGAACCCGTCGAGGCCGTAGTAGTTGCCGGCCGCCGACACCAGGACGAACAGGTGCATCGCCGCGAAGAGCGGGGCGATGCGGACGTCGCCATCGAGGATGGCGCCGACCCCCGCTCCGAGCGTCACCAGCGCCAGGGGACGTACGACGACGCCGAGGACGAAGGCGAGCCCCAAGAGCAGTTTCGCGCCGGTCACGACCACGCCGTCAGCTGCGGCGTCGGGGCCCAAGGTCGCCTCGAACAGCCACATCACCCCGAGGAAGATCCGCAGGAAGGCGATCGCGGATGCCTTGATGGCCTCGGCGGGCAGCTGGAGCAGCCCGTCCTCGCGGAGATGGACCTTCATCGGCGGTTCCTGTTCCCGTGCAGCGCGGCACGCAACGCTTCCCGTGAACGGTCGCACCTCGGGACGTCTCCGACCGCCGCCGATGGGCGTGACTTGCGCGGGACCTTCGGCGTCCGCTGTGGGGACTTCCGGCGTCAGAGGTCGGACAGGACGAACGAGAGGAAGAACCCGACGGTCGTGGCGAGGGAGTTCAACGGCCGTCCGTGTTCGAACGCCTCGGGCATCAGGGTGTCGGCCACCGAGGCGAGCACGGCGCCGCCCGCGAAGGCGGCGGCGAAGGCGAGGTGGGTCGGTCGCAGGCCCGTCGCCGCCGCCCGGCCGATGACCACGGCGAAGGTCAGCAGCACCGCCGTCGCGCTCCAGATGGTGATTGCGAAACGCGGCGGTCGTCCGCCCCGCCGCATGGCCACTGCCCCGGCCAGCGACTCGGGCAGGTTGGACGAGAAGATGGCCACCAGCAGGGCCAGGCTGAACCCACCCGCTTCCGCGGCCATGGACACGCCGAGCGCGACGTTCTCGGGCACGCCGTCCAGCGTGACGGCCGCGACCAGGGCGAGCCCGATGGCCAGGGGCCGGCCCTCGCGCGCCGCCGTCTCGACGCGCTCGGTCTGATGGGCCTCGGCGCCCTGGAATTGCTCCGCCGCCTCGTCGGGAAGCGGGACCTCGGCGACATCGCCGGCCGTCGGGGCCACCCGCGAGTCCAGCCAGGTGTTGACCACGACGAACGTCAGGGCGCCGGCGAGCAGGCCGATTCCGGCCCGGACCAGGCCGCCCCGCTCGACGGCGTCGGGCAGCATCTCGAACGCCAGCGCGCTCAGCAGCGTGCCGCTGGCGAAGGCGAGCATCACCCCGGTCCAGCGCATCGGCGGGCGCCAGTAGGCGCCGAGTGTGCCCCCGACGACGAGCGCGCTCGACCCGATGGCACCGATCAGCAGGGCATCCACGTCAGCTCCGGCGACATGTGGCGAGCCCCGTCCGGCCCGTCCGGTTCGGCGGGTCGG
>JBBDSD010000336.1:0-4103 GCA_040905065.1 Trueperaceae bacterium
GACCGCGCCGTGGGTGCGTCGTGCGCTGGAGGCGGGGATGCGGGTGATCGACCTGTCGGCCGATTCGCGCCTGGACGCGGCCAGGTACGCCGAGTGGTACGGACCGCACCCCCACCCGAACGATCTGGAGCTGGCCCGCTACGGCTTGGTCGAGGCGTACCGTCCCGACCTTCCGGACGCTCGCCTGGTGGCCGCGCCCGGTTGCAACGCGACCGCCGCCTCGTTGGCGTTGCTGCCGTTCGCCGCCGCCGGCCTGCTGGACCGCGAGGTCCCACCCGTGGTGACGGTGGTGACGGGCGCCAGCGGCGCCGGCCGCGCGACCGCTCTGCCGCTGCACTTCTCGGAGCTGGACGCCAACGCCCGGCCGTACAAGCCGGCGGGCACGCACCGGCACCTGGCGGAGATCGAAGGGAACCTGGGACGCGCGACCGAGCAGGGTCGTTGGCTCTCGACCCACGGGGCGTTCCGGCCGCTGCCGGTCAGCTTTACGCCGCAACTGGCGCCGATGGTGCGCGGCATCCTGGCCACCTGTACGGTGCGCCTGAACGAGGAGCTGGATCAGGACGCCGCGATCGACCGGATGCGGGCGTACTACGAAGGCGAACCGATGGTACACGTGCAGGACGCGCTGCCCGAGGTGAAGTCCGTGGTCGGCTCCGACCGAACGCTGCTCAGCGTCCGGCACGACGTCCGTACCGGCCTCATGACCGCCTTCGCCACGATCGACAACCTGGGCAAGGGCGCGGCCGGCCAGGCGGTGCAAGGGTTCAACGTCGCCTTCGGATTCCCGGAGACGACCGCGCTCGAGATGGAGGGACGTTGGCCGTGAAGCTTCCACGAGGATTCAGCAGCACCGCCGTCAAGGCTGGCATCAAGCCGTCCGGCAAGCCGGACCTGGCGATCCTGGCCGCCGACGGTCCGCTCGCTTGGGCGTTCGTCGGTACCAAGAACCGTCTGGCGGCACCGTGCGTGGCCCGCAACCGCCTTCGCTACGGTACCGGCGAACCGGTGCGCGCGGTGGTCGTGAACTCCGGCAACGCCAACTGCGCGTCGGGCGATCAGGCCGGGTTCGACAACGACGAGATGGCCAGCCGCGCCGCATCGGCGTTGGGCGGCATCCGACCGCAGGAGGTACTGACCGCCAGTACCGGCGTGATCGGCGTGCCGATGCCGATGGACAAGGTCCGCAAAGCGGTCCCGCAGCTTCCCAGCGGCCTGGGCGACGAGAGCGACGCCATGGCCGAAGCGATCCTCACCACCGACCTCAAGACCAAGCAGGTGGGCGCCACCTTGCGCAGCGGCGCCAGGATCGTCGGCGTCGCCAAGGGTTCGGGGATGATCCACCCCAACATGGCCACCATGCTCGCGTTCATCGCGACCGACGCGCACGTGACGCAGGTCGGCTTGCGCGACATCTGGCCGGCGGTGGTGCAGCGCACCTTCAACCAGGTCACCGTCGACGGCGACACCTCGCCGAACGACATGGCGTTCCTGCTGTCCAGCGGCCACACCAGCGCGTCGGCCTCCGAGTTCGCCGAGGCGCTCGAGGCGGTCGCCGCCAAGCTCGCGGAGAAGATCGCGGCCGACGGCGAGGGGGCCTCGACCCTGATCCGGGTGCAGGTGAGCGGCGCGCGCGACGAGGCGGACGCGCGAAGCGCGGCGCGCGCGGTGGCCGGCAGTTCGTTGGTCAAGACGGCCGTGCACGGTCGCGATCCGAACTGGGGGCGGATCCTCTCCGCCGTCGGTCAGACCGGCGTGCTCTGGGACGCCTCGTCGCTGCGCATCTCGTTGCAGGGCGCGGTGGTGTTCGAAGGGGGCGCTCCGCGCACCTTCGATGCGGACGCCCTGTCGCAGGCGATGGACGACGACGCGGTCGAGATCGACGTGGACCTGGCCGCCGGCCGGAGCGAGGCGCGCGCCTGGGGATGCGATTTGACCGACGGGTACGTGCGCATCAACGCCGACTACACCACCTGAGTCGCGGGCGCCGGAGCGGACGCCAGAGCCGGCGCCCGCCTCAGCGCTTGCGGCGGTTGGCGATGTGGATCGCTTGGCCGTGGGCGTGCTCGGCCGCCTCCATCACGCCTTCCGACAGCGTCGGGTGCGGGTGCTGCGTCAGGGCGACGTCCTCCAGGGTGGCGCCCATCTCGATCGCCAGGGTGGTCTCGGCGATCAGGTCGCCCGCGCCGGGCCCCACGATGTGTGCCCCCAGCAGCACGTCGCTGCTGGCGTCGCCGACCAGCTTCACCAGGCCGGCGTCCACGCCCAGGGTGGCGGCGCGACCGCTGGCGGCGAGCGGGAAGCTGCCGATCCGCAGCTCGTACCCGGCGTCGCGGGCCTCGTCCTCCGTCATGCCGACCGACGCCAGTTCCGGGTTCGTGTAGATCACGGCCGGCACGATCGTGTCGTAGGCGGCCGGGCGACCGGCGGCGTGCTCGGCTGCGACCAGGCCCTCCTTCATCGCCTTGTGGGCCAGCAACGGCGCGCGAGCGACGTCCCCGATGGCGTACACGTGCGGCACGTTCGTCTGCAGGTGATCGTTCACGGGGACGTACCCGCGCTCGTCGACCTCCACGCCGATCGCGTCGAGTCCGAGACCGGTTCCGTTGGGCTTGCGCCCGACCGCGACCAGCAGCTTGTCGACCACCAGCGTCTCCTGCTCGCCGTCGGAGCCTTCCAGCACGACCTCGGTCCCCTTGCGGGTCTTGGTCTGCGACACCGCCTTCGTGCTGGTCACGATCCGGATCCCGCGCTTCTCCAGCGCCGCGTGCAGCGCCTTCGACGCGTCCCGGTCGGCGGTGGGCACGATCCGGTCCATCAGCTCGACCACGGTGACCTCGGAGCCGAGCGCGGCGTACACGTCCGCGAACTCCAGTCCGATGGCGCTTCCGCCGATCGTCAGGAACCGCTTCGGTACCTTCGGCACCTCCAGCGCGCCGGTCGAGTCGACCACCCGGTCGCCGTCCGGCTCGAAGCCGGGGATCACGATCGGCGACGAGCCCGTCGCCACGATCGCCTTCTCGAACGACACGGTCCGGTCCCCGACCGTCAGTTCGTTGGCGCCGGTGAAGTGGGCCTCGCCCTCGATCAGGTCGACCTTGTTCCCCTTCATCAGCATGCGCACGCCGCCGGTCATCTTGGCGACGACCTCGCCTTTCCAGGCGCCCATCCGCTTCAGGTCCAGCTTCGGCTTGCCGAACGACACGCCGAACGCCTTCGCCACCTCGGCTTCGTGCAGGTCGTGCGCCACGTGCAGCAACGCCTTCGTAGGGATGCAACCGACGTTGAGGCAGACGCCTCCGACGGCGTTCTTCTCGACCACGGCCGTCCGGACGCCCAACTGGGCTGCGCGGATGGCGGCGTGGTAGCCGCCCGGGCCGGAACCGATCACGATCAGGTCGTAGTCCATGGAGATCCTTCCTCGCGGAGCCGAGCGGCCCGCACCTGGGCGCAGCGATCGCCGGCAGCGACGGACGCTGCGCTCGCGTCGCGGACAGTGTACCCCCGGGGGCCCGGGCGTCCGGGCCGGCGCTGGTAGCCTGGCGACGATGCACGACGACGCAGGCGACCGCGATGGGTCCGCCCCCCACCAGCACGAACAGGTGGCGCACGAACAGGTGCCGCACGAACGGTTGACGCTCGCGATGCTGCCGCATCCGCGCGACCCGTTCGAGGAGGTCGTCCGCTTCGCCTACGGCTACGACGGGTACGCCCGCTTCGGCACGCGCCTCTGCGGCGAGATGGCGAACCGGGCGATGGATCACGTGCTGCAGCAGGGCCACGTGCCGGACTGGCTGCATAACGACCTGGACCGGCTGCGCGCCTGCGTCTGGTTCGAGGCGCGACGCTGGATCGTGCTGAAGCGCGAACCGGACACCCGCTCCCTGATCTACGTCCACCGCCTCGTCGACGCCATCGCCGACGCGATCGAGGCGCGCGCGCGTCCCGAGGCGGTGCCTGCGGTGGATCCCCGCCCCGATCGGCCCTGAGGTCCGACCCGGTCGGCCGGGGGGTCGCGTTGACACCTTCGACGCGCCCGGCTACGATGCGCGGGTGACCTGCCGCTCGATCCGACTACGAGATCCGGGACGACGATCGCGCCG
>JBBDSD010000337.1:0-2571 GCA_040905065.1 Trueperaceae bacterium
ACGGGGCGGGGCGTTCCTGGAGGCGATCGCCGAGCAGATCGAAGCCCTGGGTCCGGCGCTGATCGAGCGCGCCAGCGCCGAGTCGGGTCTTCCCACCGGCCGCATCGAGGGCGAGCGTGGCCGCACCACCGGCCAGCTCCGCATGTTCGCCGCCCTGATCCGCGAAGGCTCCTGGGTGGACGCCCGCATCGAGCGCGCCGACCCCGACCGGTCGCCCGTCCCGAAGCCGGACGTGCACCGCATGCAGATCGCGCTGGGCCCGGTCGTGGTGTTCGCGGCCAGCAACTTTCCCCTCGCCTTCTCCGTCGCCGGCGGCGACACCGCCTCGGCCCTGGCCGCCGGCTGCCCGGTGGTCGTCAAGGCGCACCCGGCCCACCCCGGCACCTCCGACCTGGTGGCGCAGGCGATCCTGAAGGCCGCCGAGGCCAGCGGCATGCCGGACGGCGTGTTCTCGCTCCTGCACGGAGCGGGGCACGAGGTCGGGCTGGGCCTGGTGCGGCACCCACTGACCCGCGCCGTCGGGTTCACCGGATCGCACCGCGCCGGTCGGGCCCTGTTCGACGCCGCCGTCGCCCGCGAGGAACCGATCCCCGTCTACGCCGAGATGGGCAGCGTGAACCCGGTGTTCGTGCTGCCCGGCGCAGCCGCCGAGCGCGGCGATGCGATCGCCAGCGGCCTGGTCGGCTCCGTCACGCTGGGCGTGGGTCAGTTCTGCACCAAGCCGGGCCTGATCTTCGGGCTGGACGACGCCGCGACCGACGCGTTGTTCGACCGACTCGGCGCCGCCATGCGCGAGGCGGAGCCCGGATCGATGCTGTACGAAGGGATCTGCGACGCGTTCGCCAGCGGCGTGCGGCGGGTGCGCGACACGCCGGGCGTGAGCGTGTCCGGCGAAGCGGCCCGCGACGCCGATGCGGCCCGCACCGAGGCGCGCCCCACCGCCTTCCGGACCGACGCCGCCACCCTGCGGGAGCAGCCGCACCTCAGCGAGGAGCTGTTCGGACCGGCCACGCTGAGCGTCACGGCCGCGTCGCACGACGACCTGCTCGCCTCCGCCCGCGCGCTGGAGGGGCACCTCACCGCCACCATCCACGCCACCGAGAGCGAGCTCGAGGAGCACCAGGAGCTCGTACGCGTGCTGGAGCGCAAGGTGGGCCGCCTCATCGTCGACGGCTACCCCACCGGCGTCGACGTGTCGTCGGCGATGCAGCACGGTGGGCCGTACCCGGCCACCACCGACGTGCGGACCACCTCGGTCGGCACCGCCGCCATTCATCGCTTCGCGCGGCCGGTCGCCTACCAGGCGTTCCCGCAGGCGTTGCTCCCGCCGGAGCTGCGCGACGGCAACCCGCTCGGCATCCGACGCTCGGTCGACGGGCGGCCGGAAGCCGGCTGAGCGCAGGCACCTCCCCGCGCTCAGCCGGCGGGGAGGTGCTTCCGGAAGTGCTCCAGCCAGTTGCGGTGCATCACGCGCTCCACGTCGCTCTCGGCGAAGCCGCGCTCGCGCAGCAATCCGGCGATCTTCTGCAGGTCGGCGATGGTGTTCAGGTCGCGCGGCGTCTGCTCCGTGCCGAAACCGCCGTCCAGGTCGCTGCCGATCGCCACGTGCTCGGCGTTGCCCGCCAGCTCGCAAACGTGCGCGACGTGATCGGCGACCGCCTCCAGTCCAACGACCTCGGGGGTCGTGACGCGCTTGATCCAGCCGGGGTACAGCATCCAGGCGTCCAGAGCGCACCCGATCACGCCGCCCCGCTCGATGATGGCGCGGAGCTGCTCGTCGGAGAACTGGCGCTGGCCGGGTACCAGCGTGCGGCAGTTGTTGTGGCTGGCCAGGACCGGTCCGTCCCACAGGTCCAGGGCCTCCCAGAACGCCTGGTCGGCCAGGTGCGTCAGGTCCAGCAGCATCCCGCACGACCGGATCGCCTCCAGGAGAGGCTTGGCGGGCGGCTTCAGGCCCCCCTCCGTACCGGTGCCGTGCGCGTAGACGTTGTCCTGGTAGTGGGTGATCCCGATCGCGCGCAGGCCGTTCTCCCACCACAGCGGCACCTCGTCGGGCGAGGGGATGGAGTCGGCCCCCTCCATGCTGAGGATCAGACCGGGCGGGGGGACGTCGTCGCTCGCTTCGGTCGCGTCGACGGTCGAGGCCCCGGCATCTCGTTCCCACGCCACCCAACGGGACCAGTGCCGGTCCAGCCGTTCGCGGTCGCGGATCAGCGCGAGCCGTCCCTGGCGCTCCAGGATGCGGTAGTGCGCCAGTTGGCCCTGTGCCATGCCGTAGGCGATCTCGGCGCTGCGGTAGGTGGGCAGGTTTGGGGCCGGCGAGGACCCGGTGCGGGCCAGCACCGTGCCGACCGTGACCGCCACCCGCCCCCGGCGCAACTCGGGCAGGGACACGGTGTTGCAGGCGCGTCCCTTGCCCTCCATCTCCGCCTCCTGCCGACGGATCTCGTCGATGGTGCGCGTCAGGTCGCGGTTCCACATCAGGGCGTTCATGCCCAGGTCGAGATGCGCGTCGAAGATCAGCACGGGGTCGCTCCGTTCCGGTGAGGCGGGGGGGGGGGGGGGGGGGGG
>JBBDSD010000337.1:2581-23909 GCA_040905065.1 Trueperaceae bacterium
GGCCCCGCGAACGTTCGGTGATCGTGGGGCGGGCACCCGCTCACATGCGCGGGTCGAGGATGTCGCGAAGGCCGTCGCCGAGCAGGTTGATTCCTAGCACGGCGATCATGATGAAGATGCCGGGAAAGACCGTCAGCCACGGCGCCTGGTACATGAACTGGCCGCCCTCGGAGAGGATGTTGCCCCAGCTGGGCGCGGGCGGGGGCGTGCCGGCGCCGATGTAGCTGAGCCCAGCCTCGGCCAGGATGGCGAGCGCCAGGATGAAGGTCGATTGGACGATGGTCGGCGACATCGAATTCGGCACGATGTGCCGCATCACGATGCGCCAGTTCGATCCCCCCGAAGCGATGGCGGCCTGCACGTAGTCCAGTTCGCGAATGCTCAGCACCTGGCCCCGGACCACGCGCGCCACCTTGGGGGCGTAGCTGACCGACAGCGCCAGGATGACGTTCGCTTCGTTCGGTCCGAGCGCCGCCAGGATGGCGATGGCGAGCAGGATGCCGGGGAACGCCATCAGTCCGTCGGTGAACCGCATCAGGATACCGTCCCAGGCCCGGAAGTATCCGGCCACCAGGCCCAAAATCATCCCGACCACGGTCGACAGGAACACCACCGCGAAGCCGACCCGCATCGACACGCTGGCCCCGTGCATCACGCGGCTGAACAGGTCGCGGCCGAAGTTGTCCGTGCCCATCAGGTGCTCGGCGCTGGGAGGCTGCAGGCGGTTGCGGGGGTCGGTGTCGAGCGGATCGTGCGTAGCGAGCCACGGTGCGGCGAGCGCGATCACGATCATGAACACGGTCAGGCCCAGCCCCAGCAGGACCAGCTGGTTGCGGAGCAGGTGCCGGACGATGCGGCCTGCCTTCGTCGATGGTCGCAGGCGCGCCGTCTGCGGCGCGGTGGGCTCGCGGACCGGATCGGGAAGCGGAGCGTCAGTCATAACGGATCCTCGGATCGAGCAGCGCGTAGGACAGGTCCACGACGAGGTTGACCAGCACGGTGGCGCCCGCGATCAGCAGCAGGCTCCCTTGGATGACCGGGAAGTCGCGGCGCAGGATCGAGTCGACCACCAGGCGTCCCACGCCCGGAAAGTTGAACACCTTCTCGACCACCACCGAGCCGGAGATGAGCGACGCCACCGTCAGCCCGATCACCGTCAGGATCGGAGGTCCGGCGTTCTGCAGCGCGTGACCGTAGATGACGACGCGGTCGCGCAGGCCCTTGGACCGGGCGGTGCGGATGTAGTCCTGCCGCATCACGTCCAGCATGGCGGAGCGCGTCATGCGGGCGATCAGCGCCGCGCCGGAGTACCCCAGCGTGATGCCGGGGAGGATCAGGTGACGCAGCGACAGGGCGAAGTCGTCCTCAGGACGCACGAAGCCCTGCGCCGGAAACCAGCCTAGCGTCACCGAGAATCCGAGCACGAGCAGCATGCCCAGCCAGAAGTTCGGTAGCGATACGCCGATCAGCACGAACACGGTAAGAGACTTGTCGATCCAGCTGTTCTGCCGAATGGCCGACACGATCCCGATCGGAATCGCGACGACGATCGCCAGCGTCAGCGCCACGACCATCAGATACAGGGTGGGGGGCAGGACCCGCAGGAACGACTGCAGCACGGGTCGATTGCCGTAGAACGAAATGCCCAGGTCGCCCTGCAGCACGTTGCCGAACCAGAGCGCGAAGCGAACCGGGATCGGTTCCTCCAGGCCCATCCGTTCTCGTACCTGCTGGACCTCGACGGCGGTCGCATCGGGGGACACGAAGAACGCGGTCGGGTCGCCCGGGGTGAGCTGGATCAGGAAGAAGGTGACGACCCCGACGAACAGCATGACGGGGATCGTCACCAGGAATCGCTTGACGACGAACTGACGCAATGTGCCTCCTCAGGCACGCGCGGGCTCGCGCCGCGCGTCGGTCCGCTGCCCGTGCGGGCGCGGACCGACGGCGGTGCGACGTCGCGTTACTGGTCCAGCCAGACGTCGGTCAGCCAGAGCGCGTAGGTGTCGGGGCAGTTCTGCACGTGCGTGCCGCAAGCGGTGAGGGCGAAGACGTCGCCGATCCAGATCTCGTTGGCGTACTCTCCCAGGATCAGGTTCAGTTCTTCGACCGCCTCGTGCCGGACGTCCAGGTCCAGGCTCTCCTCCAGCACGGCGTAGTGCTCGTCCCACTCGTCGACCGGGAAGTCGGCCCACATCGTGCCGGTCCGGTCGGTCAGGCTCGAGGAGATGCGCGCCGCGGGCACGGCGGACGGTCCGCCGGCGTGCTTGATGTGCCAGGCGCTCAGGTCCTGACGCACCTGCGAGAAGGTGGCGGCGTCGTACGACACGGTCTCGACGTTCAGGCCCATCTCGCGCAGCGTCTGGTCCAGGACGGGAATGATGTTGAACTCGGGCAGACGGCCGGGCGATCCCATCAGCACCACCGGCTCGCCGTCGTAATCGGACTCGGCGACCAGCTCGCGGGCGCGTTCCATGTCGTTCGGGTAGTACGATTCGAGGTTCGGCGACCACATCCACTGGCCCTCTTGGAAGCGCGGCGCCGTGTTGACGCGCCACAGGTCTTCGGGGCCCTGCACGAACATGTGGTCCTCGAGATCGATGGCCGTCTGCAGCGCGCGGCGCAGGACCGGATCGGCGAACGGTCCCTGGGAGGCGTTCAGCTTGATGTAGACGCGGGCGCCGGGGCTGGCCACCTCGACGTTCACGTTCTCGGCGGCTTCCAGGCGCGCGAAGTCGTCCAGGGACACCTCGAATGCGATGTCGACCTCGCCGGTGAGGATGGCGGACACGCGCGTCGCCGGGTCGGCGATCGGCACGAACACGATCTCGTCGACGTACGCGTGGCGGGTACCGGCCGAGAAGCTGCTGGGGCCGTTCGCGGAGCGGTGGTTCTCGTAGCGCACCAGCTGGTAGCTCTCCTCGGGGATGATCTCGCCGACCATGTACGGGCCGGTCCCGATGAAGTTGCTGGACCCGACGTCGGCGCCCCACTCTTCGACCAGCCATGCCGGGTAGACGGCGAATCCGCCGGCGTCGAACCCGAGCGACTCGGTGAACGCGGCCCAGGGGCTGCTCATGTGGAAGCGCACGGTGTGCTCGTCGACCGCTTCCCAGCTCTCGACGCGGTCGAACTCGCCTGCGCGGGCGCCGACGCGCATGTAGCGGTCGAACGAGGCCACCACGTCGGCCGCGGTCATCGGCGTGCCGTCGTGGAACTCGACGTCCTGCAACAGATCGAACGTCCAGGTGAGGCCGTCGTCGCTGACCTCCCAGTCCTCGACCAGCGTGGGTTGCGGCAGGAAGTTCTCGTCGAAGCTGAACAGCCCGTCGAAGACGTGGGCGCGCACGATGGCGGGGGGCGCCGTGACCATCATCCGGTCGAAGGTGACCAGGTCCTGGGCGACCGCGACGGTCAGGGTACCGCCGCGCTGAGGCTCTTGCGCGAACGCCAGCGCGGCGGCCAGCGTCAGGACGAGCGCGAGGAGGAGGTGCCGTGGATGCATCATGAGGGTGGTTCCTTCCAATGAACGGTCCGAGCGTGCGGACGTGCCGGTGTCGCTCTCAGGGTCGACGGTTCGAGCGGAGCGCGATCACCCCCTTTCAGCGCGGTGCGCCGGTCGGTCGTAGCGGCATGGACGGTGCGGACCTGGGTCGAAGATCTGCAAGGTTGTATACTTGTGGTATACCATACGAGTGCGTTCGATCGGATGTCAAGCGCCCGGGACGCGCCTGGTGCGCCGCTCGAAACGTGAGCCCGCACGCTTGACGGTCCCAGCGCCGCTTCGTATGGTGGACATCGCTTCGCACAACTCCAGCCGCCCGACCCGTACGTCGCGCATTCCCTTCCCGAGGAGGTACCTCACGTGAAACGTCTTACGACCATCTTGACCGCATTTGCCGCCCTCAGCCTGTCCGCCGCGTTCGCCCAGTCCCCGTCCGGCGTGAACTGCATCGCGCCCGCCGATCCCGGCGGCGGTTGGGACTTCACCTGCCGCACGATCGCGCCGGTCCTGACCGACCTCGGCCTGGTCGAGGGACAGATCCGCACGCAGAACATGGCCGGCGCCGGCGGCGGCGTCGCCTTCGCGCACGTCGTCGGTCAGCAGGAGGGGAACGAGGAGCTGCTGGTCGCCGCCTCGACCGCCACCACCACCCGCCTCGCGCAGGGACAGTTCAGCGGCTTCACGGCGGACGACGTCCGCTGGGTCGCCGCCGTCGGGGCCGACTACGGCGTGATCGGCGTAGCCCCCGACAGCCCCTACGACTCCATCACCGACCTGATGGACGCCTGGTCCGACGACCCCACCTCGCTGACGGTCGTGGGCGGTTCCGCCGTGGGCGGTTGGGACCACCTCAAGGTCCTGCTGGCCGCGCAGGCCGCCGGCGTGGACGACGTCGAACGGATCCAGTACGTCTCGTTCAGCAGCGGCGGGCAGGCGATCATCGAGATCGTCGGCGGTCGCGCCGACGTGTTCACCGGCGACGTCTCCGAGGCGCTGCCGCAGATCGAATCGGGCAACCTCAAGGTGCTTGCGGTCCTGGCCGACGAGCGCATCGGGGGCCTGCTCGAGGACGTTCCCACCGCGACCGAAGAGGGCATCGACATCGTCGGCGCCAACTGGCGCGGCTTCTACGTGCCTGCCGGCGTCAGCGACGAGCGCTACCAGTACTGGGCCGACGCGTTCCGCGAGCTCGAGGCGTCCGACGCGTTCGACACGATTCGCGAACAGAACGCGCTCGCTCCGTTCGCTCGCTTCGGTGCCGAGATGGAGCAGTTCGTCCTCGACCAGGTCGACGACATCGAGGAGCTGTCCGCCCGCATCGGGGAGTGATGGCGCCAATCCGAGGTAACGCGAAGCAGGGAAGCCAGGGCGCCACGGGCGCCCCTGCCTCACTCGCGCCGACCGAGGCACGGCCGCGCGGGCCCAGCGCATCGAGCGCGGTGACGCACGCGTAGGCAGACGGCCATGAGCGACCGCGTCGCAGCCGCCGTACTGATCGCGCTCTCGCTCGGCTTCATCTGGATGGCGACCAACATCCAGGCCAGCGCCTTCAACGATCCGCTGGGACCCAAGTGGGTGCCGATTCTGGTCGGCATCTTCCTGATCGGGGCGTGCCTGGCGCTGCTGGTGCGACCGCTGACGACGGTGAACTGGCCGGACGGCACCACCTGGACGCGACTCGCACTGTGCCTGGCCGGATTCGTCGCCTACGCCTATCTTCTGGTCCCGATCGGGTTCATCGTGGCCACCACGCTGGCCTACACGCTATTCGCCCTGCTGTTCCGAGGCAGGCCGATTCCGGCGCTGATCGCGGGGGTCGTGTTCTCCGTCGGCTCGTATCTGCTGTTCTCGGTCGCGTTGGATTTGTTCCTGCCGACCGGCCGCATCTTCCAAGGGTGGTTCTGAATGGACGCCTTCGCTTCGCTGGCGGGTGGTTTCCAGACGGCCCTTTCGCCGGAGAACCTGATCTTCGCGTTCTTCGGCGTGCTGCTGGGCACCGTGATCGGCATGCTGCCCGGCATCGGTCCGATCAACGGGATCGCCATCCTGATCCCGATCACCTTCGCGCTGGACATCAACCCGACGACGATGATGATCCTGTTCGCCGGGATCTACTACGGCTCGCAGTACGGCAACTCGATCAGCGCGATCCTGCTGAACGTGCCGGGCACCGCCTCGTCCGTCGCGACCACGCTGGACGGCTACGAGATGTCGAAGCGGGGGCGCGCCGGGCCGGCGTTGGCGATGGCGGCGATCGCGTCGTTCGTCGGCGGCACGCTGGCCATCTTCGGGCTGGCGTTCCTGGCGCCGCTGCTGGCGCAGTGGGCGATCCGCTTCGGACCGGCCGAGTACTTCGTGCTGATCGTGTTCACCTTCACCACCGTCTCCGCCCTGACCGGCAAGCACTTCCTCAAGGGCTTGATCGCGACCGGCATCGGGTTGATGCTGTCGCTCGTCGGGCTCGATCCGGGCACCGGTGCGCAGCGGTTCACGTTCGGTCTGCTGCCGCTCTTCGACGGCATCGACTTCGTCTCCGCCACGATCGGCCTGTTCGCCGTGGCGGAGGTGTTCCTGCTGCTCGAACTCACCAAGCCGGGCACGGAGGTGCGCGCCAAGGTCGGTCGCGCCATGATCAGCGCCAAGGAGTTCGCGCAGAGCTTCTGGGTGATGATCCGCAGCGCCGTCAGCGGCTTCCTGGTGGGGGTGCTGCCCGGCGCCGGCGCCACCATCGCCGCCTTCCTCGCCTACGCGAACGAGCAACGCTGGGCCGGCAAGAGCGGAACCTTCGGCGAGGGCGACATTCGCGGCGTGGCCGCGCCCGAGGCCGCCAACAACGCCGCCGTGTCCGGCGCCCTGATTCCGTTGCTCACCCTCGGCGTGCCCGGAAGCGGCACCACCGCCGTGATCCTGGCGGCGCTGCTGTCGCTGAACCTCAACCCGGGACCGCTGTTCATTTCGCAGCAGCCCGACCTGTTCTGGGGCCTGGTCGCCTCGATGTACATCGGCAACGTCATGCTGCTGATCTTGAACCTGCCCCTGATCGGGCTGTTCATTCGCCTGCTGCTGATCCCGCGCTGGGTGCTGGTGCCGGGCGTCGCCGTGATCGGTTACGTGGCCGTCTACTCCGTGAACAGCAGCGTCTTCGACCTGATGGTCATGACCGGCCTGGGCGTGCTCGGCTACCTGATGCGCAAGATGAACGTGCCGGTCGCGCCGGTCATCCTGGCGCTGGTGCTGGGTCCGATGATGGAGACGAACCTGCGGCGCGCGCTCTCCCTGGCGCAAGGCGACTGGCAGGTCGTGTTCGGATCGGGCATCACCTGGGTGCTGTGGGCGATGGTGGCCGGTTCCATCCTGCTCCCGGTGCTGACCCGACGCAGCCCCGTCGCGGCGCTCGGCGCCGCCGCGGCCAAGCGCGAGGACGACGACGCGCCGACGCGGAGCGACTGACGCCGCATGAACGCCCACGTCGTCACCGTCCACCCCTCCTCCGACCAGCTGCCACCCGAACGCCAGTTGGCGTGGAAGCTCGCGGAGGTCGCAGCCGCCACGCACGCCGTTCCCGACGCGTCCGCGGAGATGGCCGTCAACCGCGTCCTCGACGACGCCGCCGTCGCCGTCGCGTCGTTGCAGCGGGCCCCCGTCCGCGCCGCCCGGGCGCAAGCGGCGGCGCACCCGCGCCCCGGCGGCGCCACGCTGCTCGGCCACGCCGCGGCCCGCACTGTGCACGCCGAATGGGCGGCCTGGGCGAACGCCGTCGCGGTCCGGGAGCTGGACTTTCACGACACCTTCCTCGCCGCCGACTACGCGCACCCCGGCGACGCGATCCCCCCGCTGCTGGCGGTCGCGCAACAGACCGGAACGAACGGGCGCGACCTGCTGCGCGGCATCGTCGCCGCCTACGAGGTGCACGTCGCCCTGGTCAAGGGCATCTGCCTGCACGAGCACAAGATCGACCACATGGCGCACCTCTGCCCCGCCACCACCGCCGGCATCGGCGCCATGCTGAAGCTGGAGGTGCCGGTCCTCCATCAGGCGATCAACCAGGCGGTGCACGTCGCGTTCACGACGCGCCAATCGCGCAAGGGCGAGATCAGCAGCTGGAAAGCGTACGTGCCGGGCCACTCGGCGCTGCTGGCGATCACGGCCATCGATCGCGCCATGCGGGGCGAGCGGTCGCCGTCGCCGATCTACGAGGGCGAGGACAGCGTGGTCGCCTGGCTGCTGGACGGACCGGACGCGCGCTACGCCGTGCCGCTGCCCGGGCCCGACGACGCGCGCACGGCGATCCTCGAGACGTACACCAAGGCCCACTCGGCCGAGTACCAGGCCCAGGCGTTCATCGACCTCGCCTTCGAGCTCCGTGCACGCCTGCCCGGCGGTCCCGACGCGATCGAGACCGACGCGATCCGCGAGATCGTGATCCGCACCAGCCACCACACCCACACCGTGATCGGCACCGGCGCGGCCGATCCTCAGAAGTCCGACCCGCACGCCAGCCGCGAGACCCTCGACCACAGCCTCCTGTACATCGTCGCGGTCGCCCTGCAGGACGGAAGCTGGCACCACGAGCGCAGCTACGCGCGCGAGCGCGCCACCCGCGAAGACACCGTCGCTCTGTGGCGCAAGGTCCGGACCGAGGAGGACCCGGCCTGGACCGCGCGGTACCGGGAGGCCGACCCGGGCCGCCGCGCATTCGGCGGCGAGATGACCGTCCGCCTGCGCGACGGAAGCGAGGTGCGCGCCGAGCGGGCCGTGGCCGACGCGCACCCGAACGGCGCCCACCCCTTCGCCCGGTCCGACTACGTCGCCAAGTTCCGCGAACTCGCGCACGACCTGGTACCGGACGAGGAGCAGGAGCGCTTCCTGGTGCTCGCGCAGCGCTTGGGCGAACTGTCGCCGGACGAGGTGCGCACCCTGAACGTGACGGTGCCCAGCGTCGCCGCCGAGCGTCCCGAGCGCGCAGGCATCTTCTGATGCTGCGCTTCGGACCGCACGATCCGCAGGCCGCCCGTCGTGCTCTGCGCCAGGGCCTGGCCCGTTCCGGACCGCCGCTGCGCTACCCCGGCGCGGTCTCGCCCCTGGTGGCAAAACTGATCGAGGACGTCGGCTTCGACGGCGTGTACCTCTCCGGGGGCGCCCTAGCGGCCGAGCTGGGCATGCCGGACGTGGGCCTCACCACCGCCAGCGAAGTGGTGGACCGCGCCGGACGGATCGCCACCGCCACCACCCTGCCGGTCATCGCCGACGCCGACACCGGCTTCGGCGAAGCGCTGAACGCTGCCCGCACCGTGCAGGACCTGGAGCGCGGCGGCGTCGCCGGCTGCCACCTGGAAGACCAGGAGAACCCGAAGCGGTGCGGGCACCTGGACCGCAAGCGCATCGTGGCGCCGGAGCTCATGGAGCGCAAGCTCCGCGCCGCTGCGCTGGCGCGTCGCGACCCGGAATTCGTGCTGATCGCCCGCACCGACGCCCGCGCGTCGGAAGGCCTGGACGACGCCATCGCGCGAGCGCGGGCCTACGTCGCCGCCGGCGCCGACGTGATCTTCCCCGAGGCGCTCCGGAACGAAGACGAATTCCGGACCTTCCGCGACGCCCTGGACGTGCCGCTGATGGCGAACATGACCGAGTTCGGCAAGTCGCCGCTGCTGTCGCTCGCCACGCTGGAGCGGGTCGGCTACGACCTGGTGATCTACCCCGTCACCACCCTGCGCCTGGCGATGGGCGCCATCGAGGCGGGCCTCCGCCAGATCCACGACGAGGGAACGCAGGAGCCGCTGGTGCCCCGCATGCAGACCCGAGCCCGGCTGTACGAGCTATTGCAGTACCAGGACCACGAAGCGTTCGACCGGGACGTCTACGACTTCGCCAACGACGATCCCGCGCCGTAGGACGCCCGATGCGGGCGGACGCACGACCGGACGCCCGCCGACGTCAGTCGATCGCCACCACCACCCGGTTCCGCCCCGCGAGCTTCGCGTCGTACAACGCCCGATCCGCACGGCGGACCAGCTCCTCGGACGCGTCGTCGCGCGTCGGCCGGGCGGTGGCCACGCCCACGCTGACCGTGACCACGCCCTCCGGGGCACCTTCGTGCGAGATCGCGAGGGCGCGAAGCGCGGCGCGCAGATCGTGAGCGACCTGCTCCGCCGCGTCCTCGTCCGCATCCGGCAGCAGCACGGCGAACTCTTCGCCGCCGTAGCGGGCCACCAGGTCGCCCGGGCGCCGGGCGGTGACGCGCGCCAGCTCGCCCGCGATCGAGGAGAGGCAGGCGTCGCCGATGAGGTGACCAAACGAATCGTTGTAGTGCTTGAACCGATCGATGTCAAGCATGATCAACGCTAGCGGCGTGCCGGCCCGCCGGGCCCGCGCCCACTCGCTGGTCAGGGCGCCATCGAACCGTCGCCGATTGGCGATGCCGGTCAGTCCGTCGGTCTGGCTCATGGCGGACAGCCGTCGCGTGGCGCGCAGCAAGTCCTGCGTACGCTTCTCCATCAGCGACGCAAGCTTCAAGTAGCGCTCCAACAGCGCGGCGTAGCCCCGGTCCTCGCCGTCCGAGACGTGCGCCCGCGAGGTGCTGGAGTGCACGACCTTCCACGACGAGCCGCGCCGCTGCCGGACCTGTACGTGACGCACCGGCACGGTCGCTTTCGTGCTGTCCTCGCGCGCCATCATGACGTCGACGGTGGCGGCCAGCACCACCACGTCGTCGCGCAACGGCTGCACCACCCGTTGTCGCACGGTGACCTCGAGGGGTCCATCGACCTCGCCGACGTCGCGGCGCACGTCCTCGATCCAGGCGTCGTGATCGGTCGCGACCGCAATGCTCTCGACGCCGAAACCGGTGAACGGCGCGTCGAGCTCGTCACCGAGGGCGTCGTCCCGCTTCGCCCACAGATCGACGTATCGATCCAGCAACTCGTGCATCTGCTGCTCGATGGGGTCAAGCATGGACGTACGTCCTCTCGGCGCTCCGGTGGGTGGTCCTTGTTCTATCAGCATAAGGCACCGACGGACAGCGGCATGCCCCTACGTACGTCGTTCGTCGGGACCCACGTCCCGACCGATCCGGACGATGATGGGGACGAGGGTCGGCTCCTGGGGCGGGCGACCCAGGGAACGTAGCGGCGTCCGTGTTCGCCGCATGTCCGGATCCCGACCGACGTCCCGGGCCGGAACGCACTATCTTCATCCCAAGGATGAGAGATCCGCACCCATGACCAACCGAGGAGGTCCACGCGTGAGCGGCAGATCCGAACGACGAAGCAACGAGAAGGACGAGTCCGCACCGACCGGCGCGAGCACGACTCGGAGCCGCATGTTCCGCTTCGGAGCGGGCGCCGTGGCGTTCGCCCTGCTTCTGGGCGGCGCGCTGCTGTGGAGCACGGGATCGGCCGGAGGGCACGCCATGCCCGACTTCGAGATGGTGGCGTACCAGGGCGCCGAGGTGCTGGGCGGCGAGACCAGCAACTTCCACGCGGTACTGGACGGCGGCAAGCCGGTGGTCCTGAACTTCTGGGCCTCGGAGTGTCCCCCCTGCCGCGAGGAGATGCCCAGCTTCCAGCGCGTGCACGACGAGTTCGGCGGCGCGTTCACCATGGTCGGCATCGACGTGGGGCCGTACATCGGGCTGGGAACGCGGGCCGGCGCGCGCGGCTTCCTGACCGAGTTCGGCATCGACTACCCGACCGCGTACGCCGCGTCCGGCAACGTGATCCGCGACTACGAAGTGATGGGCATGCCGACCACGTTCTTCTTCGGCGCCGACGGCTCCTTGATCAAGCGCCACACCGGATTCATGCCCGAAGCGAACTTCCGCCGCGAGGTCGAGAGCCTGCTGACCACGGTCGAATGAGCACGATTGCGCGCGTCGCCCGTTCCCGCATCGCAGCCGTGATCGGCCTGAGCGTGGTCGCCACGGGCCTGGCGGTCCTGGCTGCGGCGTTGACGCAAGGTCCGGTCGGTGCGCTGAACGAAGGGGTCGAGGCGCTGTCGTCGTCGTCCAGCGGTGCCCTGGGGCGCCTCGCCTCGTGGTTGCCGCTGGGCTTCGCGTTCGGAGCGGGCATGGTGTCCGCCGTCAACCCGTGCGGGTTCGCCATGCTGCCCGCCTACCTGGGCCTCTACCTGCGGGGCGACGACGACCGGGCCGGCACCGTCTCGGCGCGCTTGGGGCGCGCGCTCCTGGTCGGCGCTACCGTCACCGTGGGCTTCGTGCTGCTGTTCGGCGTGGTGGGGTTCGTGCTGGGCGCCTCGACCCGCTCGCTGACCGGCGCGTTTCCCTGGATCGGACTCGGTACCGGCCTGCTGCTGATCCTCGTCGGGGCGTGGAGCTGGTTCGGGGGCGCCATCTACGCCCGCGCCGGCGAGCGAATGGCGCAGAGCGTCGGCGGCCTAGGCGGGCGCGGCCTGCGCGGCTACTTCGCGTTCGGCCTGGCGTACGGACTCGCCTCGCTCAGTTGCACCCTGCCGATCTTCCTGGCGGTGCTGGGCAGCAGCCTGACGCTGGCCAGCCTTCCGGAGGTCGGCCTGCAGCTGGTGCTGTACGGCCTGGGCATGGGCTTCGTGATCACGGTCCTGACCGTAGCGCTGGCCCTGTTCCGCCAGACGGTGCTGAACAACGCCAAGAGCGTCGTCCGCTACGTGGGGCCGGTCGCCTCCGCCGCCATGCTGATCGCGGGCGTGTACATCGTGTACTACTGGCTGACGATCGGTGGGTTGCGGCTGGTCGGGTAGGTCGGGGCGGGCCGTAGACTGCGGCATGCGACGCCACGCCCGCAGCCACGACGCCCGCGCGCTTCACGAAAGCGCGCCATGAAGCTCGCCCTGCACATGAACTGGCAGCCCGACCGCCGCTGGCGCCTGGCGCGCCAGTTGGGCGTCCGCTACGCCATTCCGACCGGCTGGATGACGCGACCGGCGTCCGGCCCGATGCCGTGGTCGTACGAGCGGCTACGGGAGGGCCAGCAACGCTTCGCCGATGCGGGGTTCGAGCTGCCGGTGATCGGCTCGCCGCCGCTGAACGCCGTCCGCTTGGGCACGGACGGTGCCGAGCGCGAGTTCGACGACCTGGCCGAACAGCTGGACGCGATGGGTCGCCTCGGCATCCCGGTGCTCTGCTACAACTGGATGCCGTTGCTGCACGCGGTCCGCACCTCGGCCCGCACGCCGGGGCGAGGGGGCGCGCTAGTGACCAGCTACGACCATGCCCTGATGGCGGACGCGCCGTGGACGGAGACCGGCCAAGTCGGCGACGACCTCCTCTGGGACACCTTCCGCAGATTCCTGGAGCGCGTCGTGCCGCTCGCCGAGAGTGCCGGCGTCACGCTGGCGCTGCACCCCGACGATCCGCCGATCTCGCCGATTCGCGGGTTGGCCCGCATCTTCCGCAGCGTCGACGCGCTGGAGGCGGCGGTCGCGTCGGTGCCCAGCCCTGCGAACGCCCTCACCTTCTGCCAAGGCACCATCGCCACCATGGGCGGCGACGTGATCCAGGCGATCCACCGCTTGGGCGCGCGGGGCGCGATCGCGTTCGTGCACTTCCGCGACGTGCGCGGCACGGCGGAACGGTTCGTCGAGACGTTCCACGACGAGGGGCCTACGGACATGTACGCGGCGCTGGAGGCGTACCGCGCGGTCGGGTTCGACGGTCCCCTGCGGCCGGATCACGCCCCCGCCATGGACGGCGAGGGCGACGGGGAGGCGATGTACGAGGATCTGGGCCGACTGTACGCGGTCGGCTACATTCGGGGGCTGCTGGAGGGCGTCGATCGCGAACGTGCGTAGGGCTCCCCTGCTGGTCGGTGCGGTCGTTCGCGAAGCGTCCGCGCAGATCAGGAGGTAGCCCGCTCTCCGTTCTCGCGACGCAGGTAGTCGTCCAAGGCTTCGTTCACCACCTGGTTCAGAGACTTGTCGTGCGTCATCGCATGCAAGGAGGCTCGCCGATGCAGCTCTTGGCCGGTGCGAACGTTGAACGTTCCCTTGAACGGTTTCTCGGGCGCGCGTCCCAACGCATCGCACGTCTCGAGGTAGTCGTCCACCGCCTCCTCGAACGCCTGCTCGAGAGACGCGACGTCGGTGCCCTCGAACGTGACCAAGCTCCGAATGTATTCGATCTTGCCGAAGAACACGTGATCTTCGGCGCTGTACCGTACGGAGCCCAGGTAGCCCTGGTGTTCCATCATGTCCTTCATATCAGCCCCTCCTCCACGAGCGTCTCGAGCACCAACTCGACCTGATACGCCTTCAACTCGTTCCCTGGATGTGGTTCGTGAAGGATGATCATCGCTGCGGTGTCGTGAACGAAACGCCGCCGCGACCCACCGGTCTTGCCTCGCTTGACCTCGGAGTACCCAAGCCCCTCGAGAAGCGCCACCACATCCTTCCACGCGAAGTCTCTCGGCCTTCCCTTCAACTTCTCGATCATCTTGCCTCTTCGGCTCATGCGGACCTGCTTAGGGTCGAGCGAGACTACCGCAATCGATGCAGCAACTAAGCATAGTTGCACCAAGGCGCCGCGTCAAGGAGAACCCGCAGCGTTCCGAGACCTCGTAGGCAGGCACCACCCACGCCAGGACGTACGATCGGCGCATGGCATTCACCGACGAGGACCGGAACCGGATCCAGCCCGACATCGAGGCGTTCCTCGCCCGTAGGCGGCCTCCCCCCGACATCCGGGACGAGGTGGATCTGATCGTCCGCATCGTCGGCCAGGCGCTGGAGGTGCTCGAGATCCGACCCGCCTGGAACGGTGCACCCGGCGAGACGACCGAACTTCCGATCGCCAAGATCCGGTACGTCCGCAGGCACGACCACTGGCGCCTCTACTGGATGCGGCGCGACCTCCGCTGGCACGCCTACGATCCACACCCGGTCGCTTCCACGTCGAGCGAGGCGTTGGGCGTGGTCGCCAGCGACGCGTACGCATGCTTCTTCGGCTGACGGAACCGGCACCGAATGGGAACTCCCGACGCTACGCCGCCGGTACGAGCCTCTCGATCGGCCGATCGGGCCGGTGCCGCGCCAGGTCGTGCGCGATCTGCAGGTTCGCCCAGAACTCGGCGGTCGTACCGAGCGCCTGAGCGAGGAGCCACGCCGTGTCGGGCGTGACGCCACGCTTGCCGTTCACGAGCTCGTTGATGCGCTGGACCGGCACGCCCACGTGACGGGCGAGGTGCACCTGCGTGAGACCGAGCGGGACGAGGAACTCGTCGCGCAGCACCATCCCAGGGTGCGTCGGGATGCGTCGTTCTGGAAGCACCGTCGGACTCCTCTCTCGGCCGTGATGGTCCATCAGCCGAACATCGTGGGCGTCACTGCCGTCCCAGCGGAAAACGATGCGCCAGCGGTCGTTCACGCGGATCGAACGCCACCCTTGCCAGCCTCCCTGGAGCGCTTCGAGCCGGTCCCCGGGTGGCGCCCGTAGGTCCTCGAGCGCGACGGCTGCGTGCAGCATGTCCACCTTCACGCGTGCACGGTCGATGACGCCGGTCGGAATGCGACGTGAGCGAGCCGTAGGGCGTCCGTGGAAGAGGTATTCGCTGCCCGCGCGTCGCCGAAAGAGCGGATCGCGTGATCCTACGACCCACGTTAGCATGCTTACACGGTATCCGTGAAGACGTGGATCTTTTAGGGCCCTGCCCCATGGAACCGCCGATCAAGCGTGGCGGAAACGCCATGGCGACCATCTCGACGGCGCCCCCACGTGCACAGGGGCGCCAATTTCCGAACGAACCGTGGCTGGGCGTCAGCCCCGCTCGAACTCCGCCAACGCCGCGTTCAGGGTGGCGCTGGGCCGCATCGCCGCGTCCGCCTTGCGCACCTCGGGACGGTAGTAGCCGCCCAGGTCGACCGGGTCTCCCTGCGCCGCCAGCAGCTCCTCGGAGATGGCGTCCTCCTGCGCCGTCAGCGTCTCGGCCAGCACCGCGAAGCGCTGGGCCAGATCGGCGTCGTCCTGCTGCGAGGCCAGCTCCTGCGCCCAGTACGAGGCCAGGTAGAAGTGGCTGCCGCGCACGTCGATCTCGTGCACCTTGCGCGACGGCGACTTGTTCGCCTCCAGGTAGCGCGCGTTGGCGCGGTCCAGCGCGGCGGCCAGCACGCCGGCGCGGACGTTGTCGTACGCGCCGGCCAGGTGCTCCAGCGAGGCGACCAGCGCCAGAAACTCGCCCAGCGAATCCCAGCGCAGGTGGCCCTCCTGCACGAACTGCTGCACGTGCTTCGGCGCCGACCCGCCGGCGCCGGTCTCGAACAGGCCGCCGCCCTGCATGAGCGGCACGATCGACAGCATCTTGGCGCTGGTGCCGACCTCCAGGATCGGGAACAGGTCGGTCAGGTAGTCGCGCAGCACGTTGCCGGTGACGCTGATGGTGTCGAGACCCTGGCGCAGGCGCTCGCAGGCATGGAGGGTGGCCTCGACCGGCGACAGGACGTGGACCTCGAGTCCGTCGGTGTCGTGATCCTGCAGGTAGCTGCGCACCTTGGCGATCAGCTGGGCGTCGTGCGGGCGGTCCTGGTCCAGCCAGAACACGATCGGCGTGCCGCTGTCGCGGGCGCGCCGCACCGCCAGGCCCACCCAGTCGCGGATGGCGGCGTCCTGCGTCTGGCACATGCGGAACAGGTCGCCGGCCTCGACCGGGCGCTCCAGCAAGGTCGCGCCGGAGGCGGCCACGACCCGGACGGTGCCGGCCGCGGACGCTTCGAACGTCTTGTCGTGCGAGCCGTACTCCTCCGCCTTCTGCGCCATCAGGCCCACGTTCGGCACCGATCCCATGGTGGTGGGGTCGAAGGCGCCGTTCGCCTTGCAGTCGTCGATCACGGCCTGGTACACGCCGGCGTAGCTGCTGTCGGGGATCACGAACTTGGTGTCGTGCAGGTCATCGTCGGGGCCCCACATTCTGCCGGAGTCCCGGATCGCGGCCGGCATCGAGGCGTCGATGATCACGTCGCTGGGCACGTGCAGGTTGCTGATGCCCTTCTGCGAGTTCACCATCGCCAGGTCGGGCCCGGACTTCGCGGCGGCGTCCAGGTCGGCCTCGATCTCGCTGCGCTTCGCGTCGGGCAGGTCTTGCAGCTTGGTGTGCAGCGACCCCAGGCCGGCGTTGGGGTCCACGCCCAGCTCGCGGAAGGTGTCCGCGTGCTTCTCGAACACGTCGGCGAAGAACACCGACACGGCGTGCCCGAACAGGATCGGATCCGACACCTTCATCATGGTGGCCTTCAGGTGGACCGAGAACAGCACGCCCTGCGCGGCGGCGTCCGCCTTCTGCTCGGCCAGGAAGTCGCGCAGCGCGCGGCGGCTCATGGTGGCGGCGTCGATCACCTGACCTTCGGTCAACGCCACCCCCTCGCGCAGCACGGTCGTCGTGCCGTCCTCGGCGACGTGCTCGATGCGGGCGTCGCCGGCGTCCGCTGCCGCGACGGTCGCCGACACCTCGCTGTGCCGCAGGTCGCCCTCCTCCATGGTGGCGACGTGGGACTCGGAGTCGGCGCTCCAGGCGCCCATCGGGTGCGTGTGCTTGCGCGCGAACGCCTTGACGGAGGCGGGCGCGCGCCGGTCGCTGTTCCCTTCGCGCAGCACCGGGTTCACGGCGCTGCCCTTGACGCGGTCGTAGCGGGCGCGCACCTCGCGCTCCTCGTCCGTGCTCGGTTCGTACGGGTAGTCGGGAATCGCGTGACCCTGCTGCTGCAACTCACGAATCGCCGCTTCCAGCTGCGGCATGGAGGCGCTGATGTTGGGCAGCTTGACGATGTTCGCCTCGGGCGTCTTGGCCAGCTCGCCTAGGTGCGTCAGGTCGTCGCTTACGCGCTGGTCCTCGTCCAGAACGTCCGGAAACTGCGCCAGGATGCGGCCGGCCAGCGAGATGTCGCGCACCTCGACGCGGACCCCGGCGGCACTGCCGAACGAGCGCACGATCGGCAGCAGCGAGAAGGTGGCCAGGGCGGGCGCCTCGTCGACGCGGGTGTAGATGATGGTGGGGTCGCTGGTGCGGGTCATGGGGCCTCCGTGAACTGGCGGGTGCGGATCGCATGGGGGCGGATCGCGTGAGGGCGGATCGCGTGGGTGCGGACCGGGGATGCGACGCGTGTCGCTCACGAGCGTACCGCGTCACGCGAAGCCGCTCGCCAGCCACCAGACCCCCACCACGATCGAGGCCACGCCCACCGTCGCCGTAACGCCCTGCAGCAACGCGTGGCTGCGCTCCCCCAGGCAACGCGTGACGAACACCAGCAGCAGCGCGTAGACGGTCATCGCCAGCACCACGCCGATCGATTCCAGCGCCAGGATCAGCCAGCGCCATGGCCGGGCCGTCGGCCGCCAGACCCAGCGCCACCGCCATCAGGCCCAGTGCGATCATCATCGGCCCGATCACCCACAGCTCGACCAGGGCGGAGATCCGTTCCGGCAGGCTGGAGCGGAACACGATCGCCGCCGCGCTCAACAGCATCAGCGTCGCTCCCTGCCCCAGCGCTCACTGGCTGCTGCGCCAGAGTCCGCGCGCCAGAGCACGCACGTCAGAACACACGCGCCCGACGGCACAGCGGGGCCCGCGACGGTAGATTGCGGACCGATCATGGTCCAGCCCGCCTCCGACCCGCCGCACGCCGTCATGTACGCCTATCCGTGGGACCTGTACGCTCCCGGCGCTCCTGCGGCCGTCGAGCGGTTGGTCGCCTGCGGCGTGGACGCCGTGCAGCTCGCGGTCAGCTACCACGTGGCGTCGTTCCTGACCCCGCGCGACCCGAGCGCGCGCGTGCGTCCGGGCGACCTGGGGTCGCTGCTGTTTGATCCGGACCGCCGGACCGAACTTCACGACCTCGGACCTGGCGGCCCCGACCCCGACCGAGTGGACCCCGAGCCGTGGCCACTGGATCCACCCGTCGCACCCGCCGTCCGCAGCGCCCCGCCGCACGCCGCCCTGGTCGACGCCGCGCACGCCCGCGGCCTGCACGCCTACGCCTGGGTGGTGTTCCTCTACAACCACGTCCTCGCCGGCGCTCGCCCAGATCTGGCCGTCCGGAACGCCTACGGCGACCGCCACCCGGCGCAGCTCTGCCCCGCGAACCCGACCGTGCGCGCCTACGCCCGGCGCTTGGCCGATGCGACCGCTCGGCTGGCGCCGTTCGACCTGGTGGTGTGCGAGTCGCTCTGCTTCCTGCCGTACGACTACGGCCTGCTGAACCACAAGGCCGCGGTGCGGCCCCACGAGCGCGCCCGGCTGCTGCTGGGGCTCTGCTTCTGCGAGCACTGCCGCAGCGCGGCGGAGCACGACGGCGTGAACATGGACGCGCTTGCCGCCGCCGTCCGGGCCGATCTGGACGCCCACCTGGCGGCGCTGCCGGACCGCGCCGGACCGGAGCGGAGCGACCTGACGTGGAGCGACCCGGACGCGGACGCCGCGTTCGCGACCTTTCTGCGGGCGCGCGAGCGGTCGGCCACCTCGCTGCAGCTAGAGGTGCTGGGTCGCCTGCGCTCAGCGGACGTACGGGTCGGCAGTTCGTCGGTGGAGATGCCCGACCCCCGCGTGACCGGGCTCGACGTAGGGCAGGTGCGGCCGCTGCTGCACGAGCTCCGCATCGACGTCGCGCCGAGCGCGACCGCGGAGGCGATCGCGCGATCGGCGTCGTGGGCACGGCAGCACGCCCCGGATGACTTGCCGCTGTACGCCATGCTGATGCTGGACGCGTTTGATTCGGAGCGCACCTTCGCGGAGACGTTGGCCCGCGCACGCCGGGCGGGGGTGCACCGCTTCCGGTTCTACGCCTACGGGCAGATGACCGAACGGCAGTTGGCCTGGTTGGAGACGCACCGGAATTCTTGGCGGCCGGGTTCCGAGGCGCCGTGACGCGAGCGTCCGCTACGCGCCACGGCGGCGGCAGAACGGGTCAGGGTCGCGTGGACGCGTCCGCGCCGTCCTCGTCGCCGTGCGAGCGCGCGAGGCCCGCGCCCTGCTGGTACAGCACCGCCGTACCGATCGCCGCGAACGGCACCACCCACGGAAGCGCGATGCCGAGGGTGGCGACCACCAGCAGGCCCAGGGCGGCGGTCAGCAGGTAGAACATCGCCACCGCGCCCGCGTTCGCCGCGACCATCTTGGCGCTGTGGATCATGGCGTCGCCCAGTTCGAGGTGGCGGTCCACCAGGAAGTACCCCGCGAAACCGAGCAGGATCGACACCGCCAGCGACAGCATCGACCCCACCACGCCCCAGGCCGCCGTGACCACCCCCACCAGGCCGATCAGCAGCGCGAGCCCGAAGAAGCGGGGCCACATCCGCAGGTGCCGGAACACGAAGCCGAACCGGATCGGTCGCCTGTCGACCCGCGCCAGTCCGGCGGCGAGGAACCCGCCCTGGAACGGCGCGGACGCGAGCGCCAGGAACGCCACGACGATCGCGTCGGCGCGCGGATCCAGCACCGGCGCGTCGGTCGGCGTCGGGAAGAGGGCCTCGGCGATCGGCACGGCGAAGAGCACGCCGGTACCCCCCAGCACCAGCACGTAGAAGCCGGCCATCGCCATGTACGCCCCCTTGCTGCCGCTGATGCGATCGCGAGCCACGCGGATCGCTTCGCGCAGGTCGATGCGGCGTTCGGGGTCCGGGGCGCCGCTCTGGGCGCCGCTCCGGTCGTCGTCGCTGGGTGGTTGCACGGGGACTCCTTCCGATCGATCCGACCCTGACGGTACCCGAGCGGGTCGGGACGGGTGCCGGGCTCGGCAGGGCACGACCTGTCGATGCGTCGTCCTTGGTCGAATCGCGCAGCGTGATGGCAGTCTCACGCGTAATACACTGCTGCATGAGCAAGCCCGACATAACCGTTCGCGACCTGCGCAATCGTGGCCGCGAGGTCATCGATCGCGTGCTCGCCGGCGAGCGGCTCACCGTCACGCGGTCGGGGCGACCGGTGGCGGAGTTGCGGCCGCTCCGATCCAGGCACCTCTCTGCGACCGAGCTCCTGCGCCGTTGGCGACGCGTCCCGCACGTGGACCCTGCACGCCTTCGGGACGACGTGGACACCGTGATCGACATGGATCTCTGAGGCGGGCCCCAACGACCTGACCAGGGGCTCCTCGACACGAGCGTCGTGATCCTCCTTCCCCACATCGAAGACGAGTCGGTCCTCCCGGTCGAGCCGGTGATCTCGACCATCACCCTGGCCGAACTCACGGTCGACCCGCTCCCGGCGACGTCCGACGACGAGCGCGCTGCCAGGCTGGCACTCCTGCAACAGGTCGACGCGGACTCCGGTCCGCTTCCGTTCGGCGATGCCGCGGCTCGTGCGTTCGGAGCCGTGGCCGTGTCGCTGCAGCGGAGTGGCCACAAGCGGCGAGCCCGTGCGTTCGGCGCATCGATCGCCGCAATCGCTCTCGCTCACGACCTGCCCGTCTACACCGCGAATCCCGATGACTTCGTCGGCATCGGAGGGCTCGTGGTCGCCCCGGTCCCTACGGCGTAGCCAGAGAGATCGATCGGGTGCGTGCCCGTGCGCCACGCGTCGCCCGACCCCACGCTCGCAGCACAGTCGAAGTGCCGACACATGGGAGGCCCCGTGAACCGACTCGAGCCCCGCCCGAACGACCGCCCCACCACCATGCGCGCCGCCCGCATCCTGGCGCCCGACCGCACCGAGGTGGCCGACCTGCCGGTCCCCGAACCTGGTCCCGGCGAGGTGCTGATCCGAGTGGAGCGGGCCGGCGTCTGCGGCACCGATCTGCACATCCTGCACGGCGCGTACGAACTGGCGCGCTTTCCGATGACGCCCGGGCACGAGTTCGCCGGCACCGTGGCCGCCGTTGGGGCCGACGTGCATCGTCACCCGGTCGGCGACCGCG
>JBBDSD010000337.1:23919-24313 GCA_040905065.1 Trueperaceae bacterium
GCGGGCGAGCAGCGTGCCGCCGGCGCGTGGGGGCGGTCGGCGACCGCGTGACGGCCGATCCGAACGTGCCGTGCGGCGCCTGTCCCGAGTGCCAGCGGGGCGCCATGAACCAGTGCCACGATCTGGCGGTGGTGGGCGTCACGCGCGACGGCGCCTTCGCCCGCTGGCTTGTGGTTCCGGAACGCGTGGTGGTCGGCATCGGCGAGCTGTCGTTCGCGGCGGGCGCGCTGGTCGAGCCGCTCGCGTGCGTGGTGTGGGGCCTGCAGCGGGTCCGGGTCCGACCGGGCGACGACGCGTTGGTGTTCGGGGCGGGCCCGATGGGTTGCCTGCTGCTGCACGCGGTCCGGGCGGCCGGTGCCGCGCGCGTCGTGGTGGTCGACAGGGCGCCCGCGCC
>JBBDSD010000338.1:0-24278 GCA_040905065.1 Trueperaceae bacterium
CCCCCCGCGCCGTGGACCCGGGACGACCTCCAGGGCCCGCCCCCGCGGACCGCTGCGGCTCAGGCCGCCTGCAGCACCGACTGGAACATCCGCAGCGAGGTGGCCAACAGGAACGCCGCGAACGCGAACCGCAGCGCCCGTTCGGGGATGCGGTGCGCCAGGCGCGCCCCGATCGGCGCGAAGAAGCCGGTGATCGGCGCGAGCACCACGAACCCCAGCAGGTTCACGAAGCCGACGCTGCCGACCGGCAGGTTCGCCGCACCCCAGCCCGCCGCCATCAGGCCGAGGGTGGCCGGAACGGCGATCATCAGCCCGACCGCCGCGCCGGTGCCGACCGCTCGGTGCATCGGGTAGTTCGACAGCTTCAACGTGGGCACCGTCAGGGTGCCGCCTCCGATGCCCATCACGCTGGAGATGCCTCCGATGGCGGTGGCGACGATCCAACGCACCGGTCCGGTCGGCAGACCGTCGGCAATGCGCGTGCCTTCCGGCGTGAAGGTCATGTACGCGGCCACCGCCAGCGCGACCACGGCGAACACCACCTGCATGGCGCCTTGCGGCGCGTAGCGGGCGACCAACGCCCCGATCACGACCCCCACGACGATCCACGGGATCCAACTGCGCAGGATGCCGGTGTCGACCGCGCCCTTGGCGTGATGCGCCCGCGCCGAGCGGATGGCGGTCACAATGATCGTCGAGAGCGAGGTCCCGACGGCGAGCGGCATGCGGACCGCCGGATCGACCCCCAGCACGCCGAACAGCGTGTACAGCGCCGGCACCACGACGATGCCGCCGCCGATGCCGAGCAGACCGGCCAGCAGCCCAGCGGCGACGCCGGCGGCCGCGAGACCGAGGATCAGAACGACGATGGACACGGAAGTTCCTTTCGGGACCGAGGACGACGGGAGCGACGCCTTCTAAAGCGATGCGCTCGAGACGCGACGGACGGCACGAAGCGCCGGACCGCGTGCGAAGCCGGCGGCCAGCGTACCCCGAAGGCGCCTGCATCCCCGGTCGGCGAGGTCGTCCGAATCCGGCGCGCTACGGGGGGCGCGGCAAGGCGACGCGCGTTGGACGGCACGGAAACGACGCGCCGCGGGGGCGCGCCTTGGGGGTGCTCAGGATCGGGTGACAACGATGTGCCGGAACGAGCGTGCGGGCGGGCCGGGGTGCTCGAACGTTCGCGCGTCGGGCCACCCGTAGCCCCAAATAGTAATTCTACTACGAAGCGGTGCGATTCGCTGCATCGGATCGCACCGCAGCGTTGCCTCGGCCGTCGTAGGATTCCAGGTGAAAGGAGGTCGATATCGAGGAACTAGCGAATCCACACTCCTTGAACGGAGTCCTTCGATCCCACTAGAGGCTCGACCGCTCATCCCCACCGGCCCAGCACGGGCGCCCGACCAGGGAGGCGACGGAGCACCAAAAGGAGATCGAAGGATTTCGTTTGGGCCAGCGTGTCGATCGACGCCTCGAACGACCTCCTCCGCACCGAACCAACCCGAGAACCGTAGCGAGAACCACGACGCGAACCGAAGCGTGGTCGGTCGCGCGGTCGGTCGCGCGGCACGACCCGCCGCGTCGGGTACGCTCCGGCACCGTGCCCGCTCACGACGCGTCCGAACCACCGCTGCGCTCCCTCGGCCTTCGCACCGAAGCGCTCTTCGTCGAGGAGGTCCGTCCGGTCGGCAGCGACGCCGTCCGCTTCGCCTGCCCGCGCGAGCCCACCTTCCGCTGGGGGAACCTGCTCATCGTGCGCTCCGCGCCGGGGCCGGACGACGTGCAGGCGTTGGAGGACCGGTTCGATGCGGCGTTCGACGATCTGCCCGCCGTCCGGCACCGCACCTTCACCTGGGACGATCCCCAGGGCCGCGAAGGCGCCATCGCCGCCTGGAGCGCCGCCGGATATCGGCCCGACCGCAACGCGGTCCGCGCCGCGCGTGCGGACGATCTCGCAGAACCGCCGCGCGCTCCGGACCGGTTCGGACTCCGTGCCGTCGTCGCCCATGACGACTGGCGAACCGTCACCGAACTCCCCGCCGCGGAGCCGGGCGAGGAGGAACCCGCCGCCTACCTCGCCTTCCGGCGGGGACGCGCCGCCTTCTATCGGCGCCTGGCTGGCGCTCCTGACGTGGCTGGCGGCTGGTTCCTGGCCACGATCGAGGGACGCCCGGCGGGCTGTCTGGGCCTCTACGTCCGGGCGGGGCTGGGGCGCTTTCAGCAGGTGTTCGTCGCGCCGGAGTTCCGCAGGCGCGGCGTGGCCTCGGCGATGGTGCACGCCGTCGCGCGCATCGGGTTCGCCTCGCTGGGGGCGGAGCGGTTGGTGATCATAGCGAACGAGGGCGAGCCGGCCGACGGCCTGTACGCGCGCCTGGGGTTCCGTCAGATCGAACGGTGGGTCGGCGTAAGCCTCGCCGATCGCGACGCGCGGCGCGGGCCCGCCTGAACGTCCCCGCCCGAAGCGTCCGCCGTCGCGCAGGCGCTTCACGGCCAGGTGAGCGTCACCTTGCCGGAACGACCGGACCGCATCACGTCGAACCCCTCCTGGAACCGGTCGACGGGGAACTCGTGCGTCAGCACCGGGTCGAGGTCCAGGCCCGCCTGCAGCAGATTCGCCATCTTGTACCAGGTCTCGAACATCTGGCGACCGTAGATGCCGCGGATCTCGATCCCCTTGAAGATCACCCGGTTCCAATCGATCGCGACCGGCTTCGGTGGGATGCCCAGCAGCGCGATCTTGCCGCCGTGGTTCAGGGTGTCCAGCGCTTGCTCGTAGGCGGGCGCTGCGCCCGACATCTCGAGCACCACGTCGAACCCTTCGGTCATGCCCAGTTCACTCATCACCTGACGCAGGTCGACGTCCGGATCGGACACGTCGACCACCCGGTCGCACGCTCCTGTGGCGCGCGCCAGCTCCAGCCGGTACGGGTTCAAGTCGGTGATCACCACGTAGCGCGCGCCCACGAAGCGCGCCACCAGCGCGCCCATGAGCCCGATCGGCCCGGCGCCGGTGATCAGCACGTCCTCGCCCACCAGGTCGAAGGTCAGGGCGGTGTGCACCGCGTTGCCGAACGGATCCAGCAGCGTCGCCCAGCGGTCGGGAATGTCGTCCGGGACGGCGAAAGCGTTGCCGGCCGGCAGCACGAACCGTTCGCGGAACGCGCCGGGCCGGTCCACGCCCACGCCTTCGGTGTTGCGGCACAGGTGCCGGCGGCCGGCCCGGCAGTTGCGGCAGTGCCCGCAGGTGAGGTGCCCCTCGCCGCTGACGCGGTCGCCCGGCGCGAAGCCACGCACCTCGCTGCCGACCTCCTGCACCATGCCCACGTACTCGTGCCCGGTGATCATCGGTACCGGCACGGTGGCGCGGGCCCAGGCGTCCCACTCGTGGATGTGCACGTCGGTGCCGCAGATCGAGGTGCGCGTGATCTGGATCAGCAGGTCGTTCGGGCCGACGGTCGGCTCCGGCGCCTCGATCCGCCAGATGCCGGGCTCCGGCTTGGTCTTGGCGAGCGCCTTCACCTCAGGCGCCGATCAGGTCCAGCTCGCGGCCCACGCGAGCGAACGCGTCGACCGCGCGGTCGATCTGTTCGGGCGTGTGCCGGGCCGAGAGTTGCGTGCGGATGCGGGCCTGGCCCTGCGGCACCACCGGGTAGGAGAACCCGATCACGTAGATGCCCTCTTCCAGGAGCCGGTCGGCCATGCGGGACGCCAGGCCGGCGTCGTAGGTCATGACCGGCACGATCGGGTGGTCCGCGCCGGCCAGGTCGAAGCCGGCGGCGGTCATGCCGGCCCGGAACCGAGCGGCGTTGGCGTGCACCCGCTCGCGCAGCACGTCGCTGCCGTCCAGCAGGTCCAGCACCGCCAGCGACGCGGTCACGACCGGCGGGGCCACGCTGTTGCTGAACAGGTAGGGGCGGCTGCGTTGCCGCAGCCAAGCGACGATCTCGGGGCGGCCGCTAGTGAAGCCGCCGGTCGCGCCACCGAGCGCCTTGCCGAGGGTGCTGTTGATGACGTCCACGCGGCCCATCACGCCGCGGTGCTCGTGGCTGCCGCGGCCGCTGGGCCCCATGAAGCCGGTGGCGTGGCAGTCGTCGACCATCACCAGCGCATCGTAGCGGTCGGCTAGGTCGCAGATCCCCTCCAGGTCGGCGACGATGCCGTCCATCGAGAACACGCCGTCGGTGACGATCAGACGGTGCCGGGCGTCCTGCGCCTCCTGCAGCTTCGCTTCGAGATCGAGCATGTCGTTGTTGGCGTAGCGGAACCGACGCGCCTTGCAGAGCCGGACGCCGTCGATGATGCTGGCGTGGTTCAGGGCGTCGCTGATCACGGCGTCCTCGGGGCCCAGCAGCGCTTCGAACAGGCCGCCGTTGGCGTCGAAGCAGCTCGGATAGAGGATGGTGTCTTCGGTGCCGAGGAAGGCGGCGATGCGGCCTTCGAGCTCCTTGTGGACGTCCTGCGTGCCGCAGATGAAGCGCACCGAGGCGAGGCCGAAGCCGCGCTCGTCGATGCCGCGTTTGGCCGCCTCCTTCACGGCGTCGTGATCGGCCAGACCCAGGTAGTCGTTGGCGCAGAAGTTGACCACCTCCTGCCCGCCTTCGACGGTGATCGTGTCGCGCTGGCGCGACGCCAGGACCCGCTCGCTCTTGAACAGGCCCTGCTCCTTCAGGTCTTCCAGGTCGGTCCGCAACTGGGGAAGCAAGGCTCGGGACATGCCCGCAGGGTACCGTTCCACACGGTACCGTGCCGCATGACGACCGACTCGATTCGCGACGCCCTGCGCGCTGGGCGGCCCGTGGTGTCCGCCTGGTCCAGCATCCCCGATCCTTTGGTAGCGGAGGCCCTGGCCGCCGTCGGCTACGACGCCGTCACGCTGGACCTGCAGCACGGCGTCGGTTCCGACGCCGACCTGCTGTCGCTGCTGCAGGCGATCGACGCCCGCAATGTACCGTCGCTGGTCCGCATTCCTTGGAACGAACCGAAGACGGCGATGCGGGCGCTGGACCTGGGGGCGCACGGCGTGATCGCCCCGATGATCCGCCACGCTGGCGACGTGCGCGACCTGGTGGCCGCCTGCCGCTACGCGCCGGACGGGATCCGCAGCTTCGGGCCCACCCGCGCCAACCTGGCGTTCGGACCCGATTACGGCGCGCGCGCGAACGACCTGGTCACCGTCGCCGCCATGATCGAGACCCGCTCGGCGTTCGAGGCGTTGGACGAGGTCCTGGCCGTACCCGGCCTGGACATGGCGTTCGTGGGGCCCGCCGACCTGTCGCAAGCGCTGGGCGGCCGGCCGGGCGCCGACTTCGAGGACGGTCCGGTCGCCGACGCGCTGGACCGGATCGTGGAGCGCTGCCGCGCGCACGGCGTGGCGGCGGGGCTGTTCTGCCGCTCCCCGGAGTACGCGCGGGCCGCGCTCGTACGCGGCTTCGCCTTCGTGACGGCCGACAGCGACCTGGCGCATCTGCAGCGTGGTGCGTCGGCGGCGCTGCGCACGGTCCGTGGCTGACCCTGCCCGTGGCTGAACCGGCGCACGGCTGAACCGGCGCGCGGACCGCGCGCTGCGCCGGAGCTCAGTCGTCGCCGTCGCGTCCTTCCACGTCGGCCTCCAACCGAGCCACCCGCGCCTCCAGGCGCGTGATGCGGTCGAGGAGCGCGGCGACCGGTGGGGCGAACGCAGCGTCGTTCGCCGTCGCAGCGGACTCGTTCGAAGGTCGCTCGGACGCACCGGTCCCAGGCGACGCGTGCTCGGGTGCCGCGTGCTCAGGGGCCCCGCCCGCCTCCCCGTCGCCGGTCCGTCGCGCCCGCGGCTGCAACCGTTCCTCGTCGCCCGCCAGCGTGTGCATCCAACGGTCCTGACTCTGCCCGGGGCGGCGGCCCACGTTGCGGGTCAGCGGCGTGCTCCGTTCGGCCAGGCGAGTCAGCACCGCTTCGACGCGCGCGACGTCGGGAATGGCGACGTACCGCTCACTGCGGGTGCGCAGCTCGGCGGCGGTCTGCGGTCCGCGCAGCAGCAACAGCGCCAAGAGCGACGCTTCGGTCGCGCTCAGGTCCAACCGTTCCTGCAGCCGTTGGCGGTGCTTCGGGACCCGTTCGCCGCTGCCGCGGACCGTGGCGGCCAGGCCGCGCTCGCGCAGGCGCACGACGGCGTCCTCCACGTCGCGCAGGTGCAGGCGCATCACCGGGTCGCGCGCGGTGTTCTGGTTGCAGGCGGCCAGCAGCGCCTGGCTGCTGAGCGGGTAGGCATCGGGGGTGGTCCGTTCCTTCTCGATCAACGATCCGAGCACCCGGATCTCGACGTCGCTGAGGGGCATGCCGGATGGTACCCGGCCGCTTGTGGTGGTGGGGTCGGGGCCGGGTCGAGTGTCGTGCACTACAACCGTTGTCACACTCGCGCAAGCACGGAGGTCGACCTTGGCCCTGAACTGAACATCTCAGAACGATTGGGCGATCCATGTCATCGGAGTTCGCGTGGGTTCGCACTCTCCATGGGTGGCGTGTCGCATGTCGGTCCAGGCTGGTTGGGCGTCGACGACTTGAGGGTGGCGTGTTCGTCGCGTGTCCTGGACGTGGGTTCAGGACGAGGTCCCGGTTTGTAATCGGCTCTCGGCGGGCGGCGAGCTGGAGGAGGCGGTAGCACAAGTAGCCCTTGTCCTTGGCGTGTCGGCAATGGAAGCGGGAGGGGAACTTGTCGTCGTAGCGCTGGATGTGCGCCTCGCTGACCGCGCCCTGGTGCGTGCCGAGAAGCCAACGCTTCAGCAGGGAAGTCATGCGGTGCGTGCCAACCAGAACGTGCGTCGCGTCGAACGCGTCTCCTTGTTCCGACTTCAAGGCAGACTGGTCGAACCCTCCGTGCTCGTAGCCGTTCCTGACGAGAACCAAGTAACCGCGCCACCCGTCCGTGCGAACGCGGCTGCCCGGCTCGACCGTGCCGCGCAGCCGCCGTCGGCGCGCCTGAGCCGTAGCGCCTCGAACGCGCTGCAACATCGTTCAGGCCGTCTGGTACGACCTCCGTTCCAACTCGCGCTGAAGCGTGAGGACGGACACGCCAGCCGGGCTGGTCGCGAACCTCCGCGCCGCCGCAGGAGGCACACCAGAACCCCCCTCCGGCCATCGCAGCCGCGCCAGCGTGGAGGACACGCTTCGTAGCGACGAAGGCGTATCCGACGCACAACTGCATCTTGACGCAGGTACGGCTCACGTCGAAGGGTCTGCTGACACCGCCACGCTCGTCGCTGCGGTCGAAGCGGAAGGGGATACGGCCCGACCCCGTGGCTGAAAAGGCGATGGAGGCGGCAGTTGCCCGCGAGGTAGCGCTCGCGCACGACGATTGCCTCCACCTGGACGCGGTGACCCGCCGGGCCTCCTCAGCGCGCCTTCGCAGCGCCAAGGGCCACCTCGAAGGTGTGCTGCGGATGTTGGACGACGAGGGCGTGACCTGCGTTGACGTGCTGAAACAGGTCAAAGCCGTGAACGGCGCACTGGCGAAGATCAGCGAGAACGTGCTGCGCGCCCGCATCCGATCACGTCGCGACGGCCGCGCAGCGGGGCGACACGGAGCACGTCGTGGACGAGCTCATGGAGGCACTGCCGTACAGGACCTGAACGTCGACCCGATCGAGCACGGTGACGCACTCCTCCCCGTGCATCTCCACCTCTGCCCGCCCGCCCTGAAGGAGAGGCGACATCGTCCGGTCCGTCTCCTGGATCCACTCCGGCCTACCGACCAGGTACTCGCTTCCCTCGACCACGCCGCACGGTGGGCGTGTGTCATGGCTTCACTCGTCCCCTCGTCGTCTTCCCCGTCGTGGGAGTGCTGGCGGTGATGGTCGTGGTGGTCGTACACGTTCGCCTCTCGTAGGGCCACCCCAGGAGGGGTAGGATTCATGTATGCAGAGTCCAGGTCATGACGACGACGCTTTGCAAGAGCGTGCGGGCACGATCGCCGCGGCGGACGTGGCGACCGTGAGCGAACGGGTTCTGATCGTCGAGGACGACCCCGACGTCATGCGGGTGGCTCGTTCGTACCTGGAGCGTGAGGGGTACGAGGTAGAGGAGGCGTCGGACGGTCTCTCCGGCCTGCACGCGGCTCTCGCGCACCCGCCGCACCTGATCGTCCTCGACTGGATGCTTCCCCAGATGGACGGCATGACGGTCCTGAAGCGACTGCGGCGAGAGGCCCCCGTGCCCGTCATCGTCCTCACCGCGCGCACGGAAGAGGGCGACCGAATCGTCGGACTCGATGCGGGAGCCGACGACTACGTCACCAAACCGTTCAGCCCCCGCGAGCTCGTCGCGCGCGTTCGAGCAGTCCTGCGGCGCGTCGGCGGCGACGCGTCGCGCGACGGAGCGCTCGTCGCCCATGCGGGCCTCGAGCTGGACCGGGAGCGTCGCACCGTCCGGTACCACGACACCGACGTGCCGGTGACGACCCTCGAGTTCGACCTGCTCCACACGATGGCGCAGACTCCGGGGCGCGTGTTCACCCGAGGCGACCTCCTGGACCGCGTCTGGGGCGACGATTTCGCCGGCGTCGACCGCGTCGTCGACGTGCACGTCTCGAACCTACGGCAGAAGCTCGTGCGCGTAGGAGGGGAGGGCCTCGTGCGGACCGTCCGCGGCGTGGGGTACAAGGTCGAATGAGCCGGGATGGTGTGGGGAGTCGGTCTGGACGCGGCAGCTTGTTTTGGAGGCTGCTGCCGTCGTACGTGCTCGTGGTCGCGGTCAGCGCCGTCACGGCGGTCGTGGCGGGCGAGAGCTTCGCCCCGTACTTCCTGGAGCGCCACGTGGTCGGCATGATGCGCGGCATGCACGAGCTCGGCTTCGACACGATGACCGGCGCCATGACAGCGGATCTTGCCGAAGCCTACCGGAGGGCGCTGACGGGCTCCCTCGCGTGGGCCGTCGGAATGGCGGTGGTGGCGGCGACGCTGGTCGGCATGTACGTCACCCGCCGGATCGTCACGCCGCTCCGCGCATTGCGTGAGGCCAGTGGAAGGATCGCAGGCGGCGCGTACGAGGCCCGTCTGGACGCCTCGGCACCGGGCGAGATTGGCGACTTGGCGGACGCGTTCAACACCATGGCCGCGGACCTCGAGCACAGCGAGGGCCGGCGCGTGGCACTCCTCGGCGACGTCGCCCACGAGTTCCGGACGCCCCTGTCGAGCCTGAAGGGCTACGTCGAGGGAATCGAGGACGGCGTCTTTCCCGCCGACGAGGCCACCTTGACGGCGTGCAGGAGGCAGCTCGCGCGCCTCGAGCGCCTGGCGGAGGACCTGAGCCTCCTCTCGCGGGTCGAGACGGGGCAGCTGAACCTCCACGCGAGGAACGTCGCCGTCGCCGACCTCGTAGCCCGCACAACCGAAGCGTTTCGCCCCCGCTTCGATGCGGAGGGCGTCGACGTCGACGTGCGACTCCCGAAGCGACCGATGCACGTCCGTGCCGACACCGAGCGGACGATCCAGATCCTGTCGAACCTCCTCGCCAACGCGCTGAGACACGCAGGGCCGCAGGGACGGGTCCGGATCGAGGCGCGGCCGGAGGGGCACGCCTTCGTGCGGTTCGACGTGATCGACGACGGGCCCGGCGTGGCGGACGAAGACCTCCCGCACCTGTTCGAGCGCTTCTACCGTGCCGACAAGGCGCGGCGCCACGATGGGAACGCCGGCAGCGGCGTCGGACTCACGCTCGTGAAGCAGTTGACGATGCGCCAGGGCGGGACGGTGGGCGTGGCCAACGAGCTCGGCGGGGGCGCTCGCTTCTGGTTCACGCTGCCCATGTACGTCTCCGGGCAGGACGAGGTACGTGGCACCCCTCCCGGGGTGGGGTAGCATCGGTGGATCGTCGCGGGTAGTTCGAAACCCGCCACCGTTCCGGGAGGATCCATGAGCACCATTCACGTCGGCATCGAAGGCATGACCTGCGCGAACTGCAGCACCCGCGTCGAACGCGCGCTTCAGCGAGCGGACGGCGTGCAGGAAGCCTCGGTCAACCTCGCGACGGAACGCACCACCGTCGTCTACGATCCCGCCATCACGAGCCCCGATGCACTCGCCCGCAGGCAGCATCGAGGCCGCCGGCTACCGTCCCGTCGTCGACGAAGCCACGCTGTCGATCGGCGGCATGACCTGTGCCAACTGCAGCGCACGCGTCGAACGCGCCCTCGGGAAACGGCCCGGCGTCCTCGAGGCGAGCGTCAACCTCGCCACCGAGCGCGCAACCGTGCGCTACCTCCCCTCCACCGTCTCGACTGCCGACCTGGCCAACGTGGTGCGCGAGGCGGGCTACGAGGTCCTGGACACCGCTGGGGCCGATGGCGGCGCGGACGTCGAGCGCGCCTCGCGCGAGCGGTCCCTCCGCGGGCTGCGCCAGGACCTGCTCGTGGCGGCCGCGTTCACCACGGCCCTCGTGGTACTGACCATGCTGCACATGTTCGTTCCCGCGGTCGACGCGTGGCTCATGGACGCGGTCGGCATGCGCGGCTTCGTGCTCCTGTCCTTCGCCCTCGCCACCGTGGTGCAGTTCGGCCCCGGTCGACGGTTCTACCGCCCCGGCTGGAAGAGCCTCCGCGCGGGGAGCCCGGACATGAACTCCCTGGTCATGATCGGGACCAGCGCCGCCTACGGCTACTCCCTCGGCGCCACCTTCCTCCCGAACGTGCTCCCCGCGGGCACCGTGAACGTGTACTACGAGGCGTCCGCGGCCATCATCACCCTCATCCTCCTGGGCAAGTACCTCGAGGCGGTAGCCAAGGGCCGCACCAGCGAAGCGATCAAGAAGCTCATGGGCCTGCAGGCCAAGACCGCGCGCGTGATGCGCGACGGGCAAGAGATCGAGCTCCCGGTCGGCGAGGTCTGCCCCGGCGACGCCGTCCTGGTCAGGCCCGGCGAGAAGGTCCCGGTCGACGGACGCGTGCTGTCCGGCTCCTCGTTCGTGGACGAATCGATGATCACCGGCGAGCCCGTTCCCGTGCGTAAGGAAGTCGGCGACGAGGTCGTCGGCGCCACCATGAACACCTCCGGCGCGTTCCGGTTCGAGGCGACGCGCATCGGGACGGACACGGTGTTGTCCCAGATCGTCCGAATGGTCGAGGAGGCTCAAGGCAGCAAGCCGCGCATCCAGCAGCTCGCAGACCGGGTGGTGTCCGTGTTCGTCCCGATCGTGATGGCGATCGCAGCGGTCACGTTCGTTGCCTGGCTCGCGTTCGGTCCCCAGCCCGCACTCACCTTCGCGTTGGTGAACACCGTCGCCGTCCTGATCATCGCCTGCCCCTGCGCCATGGGACTCGCGACGCCCACCAGCATCATGGTGGGCACCGGCAAGGGTGCCGAGATGGGCGTACTGTTCCGCAAGGGCGACGCGCTCCCGTCCCTGCGCGAGGCGAACGTAATCGCGTTCGACAAGACCGGGACGCTGACGGAGGGCCGGCCGACGCTCACCGACCTGCACCTCGTGGGCGACGCGGACCGGAGCCAGCTTCTCGGCCTGATCGCTGCGGTCGAGTCCCAGAGCGAGCATCCGATCGGCGACGCCATCGTCCGGGCCGCACGGGACGAGGGGTTCGAGATTGCCGCGCCCCAAGACTTCTCCTCCGTCGTCGGGTTTGGGGTCGAGGCCACTGTTGCCGGGCGTCGCGTGCAGGTCGGCGCCGACCGGCTGATGGTCCGGCTCGGCATCGACGTCGCGCCCATCTCCGACCGCGCCGCCGCGCTGGCCGACGCAGGCAAGACCCCCCTGTACGCCGCCGTCGACGGTCAGCTGGCGGCCCTGATCGCGGTGGCCGACCCGATCAAGGCCTCGACACCTCGCACCGTGCGGGCCCTGCACGAGCTCGGGTTCGACGTCGCCATGATCACCGGGGATGCACGCCGCACTGCCGACGCGATCGCGCGGCAGCTGGGCATCGACCACGTCGAGGCCGAGGTGTTGCCTGACGGCAAGGTCAACGCCGTGCAGAGACTTCAGTACGGCGGGCGCAAGGTCGCCTTCGTCGGCGACGGCATCAACGACGCCCCCGCCCTCGCCCAGGCGGACGTGGGCCTCGCAATCGGCACCGGCACCGACATCGCCATCGAAACCGCCGACGTGGTCCTGATGGCGGGCGACCTCCGCGGCGTGCCGAACGCAGTGGCGCTGTCGAAGGCGACGTTCACGAACATCCGCCAGAACCTGTTCTGGGCCTTCGTCTACAACACGGTGCTGATCCCCGTCGCCGCAGGCGTCCTGTATCCCGCGTTCGGGTTGCTCCTCTCCCCCATCTTCGCGGCCACGGCCATGGGCCTGTCGAGCATCTTCGTTCTCACGAACGCCCTCCGGCTGCGCCGGTTCGCGCCGCCGATGGCGGACGTGCCGGAGCGACCGGTCGGAGGCGAGCCGACCTTGGCCACCGCCTGACGGCGTACCGATCGCGATGTCGACCACGCTCAGGTTCGAGCCCGTGACGATGCTTCGTAGCGCGCTTGCGCGCGACCGGCACCTGCAGCCGCAGGACGGCGCCGCACATCGAAGTCGAACGACGAACGACGCGCGAAACACGAGAGCGCGACGAATCCTCCGCACTCGTCAGGGCCACCTGATCCACGCGTGGAACGGAACGGATCGCCCTTCACATTCCCTGAACATCGCATTGGGACAATCGCCGTACACGGCCGTGCGGCCGTCGAAGGGAGACGATTCATGACACCTACGACGAAAGTGCCGGTGCGCCCTGCGCAGGTTTCAACCCCCCGTGGAGAAAAGCATCCGTCTACGTTCCTACGCCGAGGCTCCCGGTCCCCGTTCCCGTTCGGCAATGTCGCCGCCGAGTGCGCGTTCGTGCGATCGACCGCCGCCACCCACCGGCCGACGGTCACCCTCTCGAACGGTACGACCGCGTCGGAGCGCGGCGCATGAGTCGACACCGCGACCCACGACGCCGCAGGCCATGGTGGCGACGCCGTCTCGCAGAGGCGGCCGCGGCCGCCTTCGCCCTTCTGGCGGTCATGGCCGTGATCGCCATACGAGTGTACGAGAGCCCTCCGCGGGCCGAAGCGACATCGACGGTGAGCCAGGAGGTGTTGGACGAAGGTGCCGAGTTGTACCAAGCCTCCTGTGCAAGCTGCCACGGTACCGACCGCGAAGGCTCCGCCCTGGCGAGCATGCCGGCACCGCCCCTCGACGGTAGCGCCCACTCGTGGCACCACTCCGACGAGCAGATCGTCGGCCTGATCCGCCGCGGTGGGCGCGTGATGCCGGCAGTAGGCTTCGACTGGAGCGACGAGCAGGTCGAGGCGGTCCTCGCCTACGTGAAGAGCGGCTGGGAGCCGTGGCAGCGAGAGGCGCAACAAGGTAGCTTGGGCGAATGATGAGAGGGGGACACGGCGGCATGGGGATCGGCATGGTTCTCTTGTGGAGCCTCCTCGTGCTCGCGATCGTGTGGCTCGCCCGCGACCTCGGCGTCTGGCGCCGCACGGGAGAGCCTGCACAAGGGCGGCAGCAGCCGACGTTCGGCGACCCTGCACTCGCCATTCTCCGCGAGCGGTACGCATGCAGCGAGATCGACGGAGACGAGTACGAGCGGTGCAGGCGGGATCTCACCGTGACGGATGGGGGATGGACCCAATGGAACCCTCAGGCCAAAGTCATGGTGGGAGGAGGCCGCTCATCAGAAACGAGGCGGTTGGAGCTGCGGGTTTCCTGGTGGTGTACGGTGCTGGAGTTCTCCCAGGTGCCTTGCGGCCAACCGCTCCTCAACGTCGCCCTTCCGCTGAATCAGACAGTCCATCGCGGCGAACACATCGTCGATCCTCACGTCCCCCACACCGCACACGTCCGCCAGGCTGGTGGCGTGCCACGAACGGGTGCGCACCCGTTTGCTGCCCGGACTCAACAACCGCTGCTCCACGAGCGCCAAGATGATGGAACGCACCGGCGTCACGAGCTCGTCCAGCACACCCAGCTGCTGCCCCGCAGACCGGCGCGCACCACCCCCACCAGTTCGTCCCTCAACGCGTTGATGTTCCCCACCGTCTCCTTCTTGAGCTTGCCACCCTCACGGTACGAGCGGTGCAGCAGGTGGGCGTAGTACGCCCGATCCTGATATCGCCGTGCGGTCGTAACCACGTGCACGCCACTACGAGGCTCGAACATGGCGTGGTAAGAGCGCCTGAGAAGGTGTTGACGATCTAAGCTTGGGGTTGGAGTTCCGTGGCAACGCGGCGCAGTAGCCTGCGTCCTTCAGCCAGCCAGATCCAGGCTTCGGAGACTGCGAGGTTGCGGTCGTGATCCGTGTTCATGCGACGGGGCCGGTCGTTCCAGGCGTTGGTGCGTTCGATGAGCCAGCGTTTGGGCAGCACCACGAAACCTCGCTCATGGGCTGGGAAGAGGGGTGCTTGCCCGTGGTACCAACGGCCGACGTTGCGGTTCGCGGGGTGACGCACGACCTGAACGTCGATGTCGTGCTTGGCGCGCATCTCGCGGGCGCGGGTACCGGCGTAGCCGCCGCCAAGGAACAGCGTTTCGATGCCCGCGGCCTTCTCCTTGGCGACATCGACGATTCCCATCGCAGCATCCCGGTTCTGCACGCTGGCGGCGGTGACCATTACAGCGAGCAGCAGGCCGAGCGTGTCCGTCACCAGATGACGTGTGCGGCCCTTCACCTTCTTGCCGGCGTCGTACCCCTACGGGCCGCCCTGCGCTCTGGTCTTGACCGATTGCGAGTCGAGGATCGCGGCGGACGGGTCCGGATTGCGGCGCTCATGACGGCACCACAGCATGCGCAGCTCGTCGTACATCTGCTCGAACCAACCTTTCGCCAGCCAGCGACGGAAGGTGCGGTACACCACCGGCCACGGAGGCAGGTCCTTCGGCAGCATCCGCCATGAGCAACCAAAACGCAGCACGTACACGCAGGCATCCAGCATCACTCGGCGTGGGTACTTCGGTGGGCGACCCGTCCGTCCGCGAGGATCGAAGATGTGCACCACCGCCGCCCACTCCGCGTCCGTCAACCCGCACGGGTACCGGACCGCGTCACCAACGTCACGATGCCCCGCGTGACAGCCGTACGAGCGAGAAGTTACCCGCTCCTCGTCGGCTTCCTCCTGCGGCTTGAAAGTGGCAGCCTCCCCGCCGCCGTCCGCGGCCGCCCGCGGCGGTCGCGCCCGCACGCAGCCCACCTCCCGCAGGTACTTCCGTGCCGTCACCACGGAGATCGTGACACCAGACTTGCGTCGCAACGCGTCCACCAGATCATCGAGCGACAGCATCGGCCGTTCCCTCACCAACGCCACCAACTCCTCGACCTGCTCCTCACTCAACTTCGGAGGCCGTCCCACATGCACTACACGCCCCTTCGACCCACCCCCACCCGCAACCACGCCGCACCTCCTCCCAAAAGATCGGGCGCGAAACCGCGAACACCCTTACGTAGTCAACACCTTCTGAGAGCGGCGCCATCGATCAGCATTCGTGACGGTCGACGCGTGCGGACGCATACCACCACGATCCCCGGTCCCGAACGATCAAACACGCACTTTCAACGGACCTTTATACGCGCTTCACAGTGTCCGGTCACACTCGGGGCATATACCCACCATGGGTATCCGAGAGGAGTTCCGATGACCACCTTCAGATTCACCGTACGCGCACCCGATGTGGCCCCCCCGGCCGGAGGCTCGCCGTGATGGGCTACGGCGGCTGGGGCATGGGCGCCATGGGCGGGATCGGCATGATCCTGTTCTGGATCGTGCTCATCCTCGCCATCGTCTGGCTCGCACGCGCCCTCGACCTCGGTCGCACCTTCCCGCGTCGCGACAGCGAGCCCCGCGACGACGAGCGGCGCCCCGAGCAACGCGCCCTCGCCGGCAAAGACGACGCCCTCAAGATCCTCCGTGAGCGTTACGCCCGCGGCGAGATCGAAGCCGACGAGTTCGAACGCCGCAAGCAAGACCTGATCAGGAAGGACGACACATGAACCGCACTCGCACGCTCCTCGCATTCGCCCTCGCCACCCTCCTCGGCCTCGCCCTCGCGCAAGGCATGATGGGCACCCCCAACGACCCGCGCGCCCCCGGCGGCGGCTACGGCAACTACGGCAATTACGGGATGATGCAGCCCGGCTACGGCGGCTACGGCCCCGGTGGCATGGGCATGATGGGCCCCGGCTACGGCAGTCGCGGCGGCCAAGGAATGATGGGCGGCATGGGCATGATGGGCGGCGGCATGATGGGCGGCACCATGATGCGCGTCCTCCCGCCCGACGCCCAGCCGCTGGACGACGCGGAGCTGCGTGCACGCCTCGACGCCGCCGCCCGTGCCTTCGGCCCCGACGTAAGCGTCGACGACGTCATGCCGTTCACCGACCACAGCTACGCGCAGTTCGTCGGGCCGGATGGAACCGGACTCGCCGAAGTTCTCGTCGACCGCTACACCGGTATCGTCACCCCAGAGCCGGGCCCCAACATGATGTGGAACGTCCGCACCGCCATGGGCGGGTACGGCATGGGTGGTTTCGGCATGAACGGCAACGGCATGGGACCGTGGGGCGCGACGCTGAACACGGCGCAGCAGCGCTACGACGAGACCCAGGCCCGCGAGCTCGCCGCCACATTCCTCGCCGGCTACCTGCCCGGCGCAGACGTCCTGGCCAGCCAAACCTTCCCCGGCTACGCCACCTTCGACTACGGCCGCGACGGCCGCATCGACGGCATGCTCAGCGTCAATCTCGGCAGCGGCCAGATCTGGCCCCACACCTGGCACGGTGCAGCGCTCGCAAGCGCACACGACTGACGACACAATCCGGTGGCGATGCGCCCTCGGTTCCCACGAGGACGCATCGCGATCCCACGAGCCCGCACGGGCCGGAAAACCCCTGCCGGGGGAGCGGACCCGAAAACCCTTACGTCAGCCCATCATGAATGAAGAGGATCACATGAACACGCCCAAACGACCTCCGCGTTTCGCGCGGACCATTGCCACGACCGTCATTTCGCTCGGACTCGCGACCGGTCTCGCGCACGGGGACGGCCCCACGAGCAATCCGACCGTCTGGGTCGCCAACGGACGCGACGCCACGGTGTCCGTCATCGACCGAGTCGACGGCGAGACGCTCGCGCGCCTGCCGAGCGGCGGAAATCCGCACGTCCTGGGACTGAGCCCGGATGGATCCACCATGTACGTCGTCAACGCCGGCGGGCACGACCTGCCGGACGACGACCAGGCGGCCCACGCAGGCGAACCGGACGCCTCGCCCCTCGCTACCAACAGCCTGTGGGCGCTCGACACCTCGTCCGGCGACGTGGTGGGGCGCGTCGCGGTCGGAACGGGTCCAACGCACCCCGTCCCCAGCCCGGACGGCACCCGCGTCTACGTCACCAATACGGATGAGGACTCGATCTCGATCGTGGACACCCGTTCATGGACCGTCATCGACACGGTGACGGGCGTGCTCGAACCCCACGACGCGGCCATCACGGCGGACGGGACGCGCCTCCTGATCGCCGCTGCGGGACAGAACGAAGTGCTCGTCTTGAATACGGAAACGCTCGCGATCGTCGAGCGTTTCGCGGTCGGCAACAAGGTTCGTGGCCTGATCCTGGATCATGACGATGCCGTGGCCTACGCGACGAACAAGGCGGACGGGACCGTGAGTCGCATCGACCTCGCCTCGGGCGACGTGCAGACGTTCCCGGTCGGGGCGGGACCGCACGGCCTGCGGCTCGCGCCCGACGGGTCTCGCCTGTACGTCGCCCTCAGCGGCGCGAACGCCGTCGCCTACGTAGGTCCCGCAAGCGGTGACGTCGACCGAACCGTTCCCGTCGGCGCATCGCCCGAGCAGCTCGACATCAGCCCGGACGGGGCATGGCTCGCGGTGGCGAACGCCGCTGACGAAACCGTCACCCTCGTGAACGTCGAACGCGCCGCGCCGATCCGCACCAGTTCGACCGGCCCTGGCACCTTCGGCGTCGCGTTCTCCAACGCACCCCTGGACGCCCCGGCGCCCTGACGCCATGACGGCGGAAACCGGTCGGGGCTGCCGTCCACTCGGCGACCCCGACCGGTCTTCGCAGGATGCAACCCATGCCCACGCCTGACCGAAATCCCCTATCGCAATCCCACGTGACGAAGATCTACGATCGGAATGCACCCTTCTACGACGTCATGGAAGCGCCGATGGAATGGATGGCGCTCCGCCCTTGGCGTCACGATCTCGTGTCCGGCGTGTCCGGTCGTGTTCTCGAGCTCGGCGTCGGCACCGGTCGGAACCTCGCGCTATATCCCACCGACGTGAGCCTGACGGCCGTGGACATCGCACCACGGATGCTGAAGAGGGCGCGCGCCCGCGCACGGCAGCTCTGGATCGACGCGACGTTCGTGCAAGCGGACATGCGCGACCTCCCGTTCGAGACGGCGTCGTTCGACACCGTCGTGACGAGTTGCGTGTTCTGCTCTGTCGCCGAGCCAGGCGCGGGCCTCGCCGAGGCTCGGCGCGTGCTCAAGCCGGGAGGCCACCTCCGCATGCTCGAGCATCAGCGTCCCGAGCCGCCCGCGCTGGCGTGGGTATTCGATCGGCTGAACCCGCTCGCCGTTCGCATGAGCGGCGCCAACGTGAACCGCGAGACGCAACGGATGGTCGAAGACGCCGGTGTCTCTTCCGTGAACGCGCGCAGGCTGGATCGCCTCGGCATTCTCCGCCTGTTCGACGCGTGCGACGCTTGCGAGCCGGAGGCCGGCACGGAGGAGGCCGATGCGAAGGTCGACGCGATCGACACGGCTGGCGCACCGCCTGCAGGCACTCAGCGCGACAGCAGGCGCTGAACCTCGTCCTCCATGACGGCGCGGCTGAGCTCGCCCACGCGAACCTTACGAACGATGCCGCGCGGATCGATGAACACCGTGGTCGGTAGGCCGACGCCTCCCACACGCTGGAGGAGCTCGTCGGTTCGATCCGCCGACTCGCCGCGCGGCGAGTCCAGCCAGATCGGATAGCTCACCGGGGTGGACTCGAGGAATCGCCGAACGACGTAAGGCCCTTCTCCCACGTCCACGCCGACGATGGCCACGTCATGGTCGAGATGCGCCCTATACGTAGCGTTTTCATGGAGGTGCTGCGCTCGGTGGTGCGCCACCTCCCGACCGAGATCGCCGGCGGCACTGCGGGCATCAACGTTCCCCCCTGTTCCGCCCGGAGTTCGTGCCCGGCGAGATGGAGCGTTGGGAGATCGCCTTCCTCCGCAACGAGGGCTACTTCCTGCTGTACGCCGGGCTGCTGCTGACGACCGTGCTGATCAGCATGGTGCTGCGCAAGAGCCGCACGAACCAGGCGTTCACCGCCGTCCGCACCAATCAGGAGGTCGCCGCCGTGATGGGCGTGCGTCCGGCTCGCATGAAGCTGCTGGCGTTCATGCTTTCCAGCCTGATGGTGGGCATGCTGGGCGCCGTGCACGCGCACCGGATCGGCTCGGTGATCCCGGAAGGGAGCTTCTCGGTGGCCACCACCGTGTTCGCGCTGGTCACGCCGATCTTCGGTGGGCTGTACATCACGCTCGGTCCGGTCCTCGGCGCCGGACTGCTGACCGGCCTCGAGGAGGTCCTCAAGCGCAACGTGAGCGACGGCTACCTGATCGGCTACGGGCTGGTGCTGGTGGCCTCGATCCTGTTCATGCCGCGTGGCGTGGTCGGGGTGGCCCGAGGATTCGCGCGCCGCCGGCGCAGCGCTCGCCAAGCCGAGCACCGCGAGGGAGGTCGCTCGTGAGCACGGTTCCACTGGTGCAGGTCGAGGGGCTGGGCAAGAACTTCGGCGGACTGGCCGCGGTCGCCGATCTCGGCTTCGAGGTGCACCAGGGCGAGATCTTCGCCATCATCGGCCCGAACGGCGCGGGCAAGACCACCACCCTGAACCTGCTCTCCGGCCTGCTCCGCCCCAGCACCGGCACCATCCGCCTGGCCGGGCGCGAGATCCAAGCGCTGCCCAGCTTCGAACGGACCCACCTGGGCTTGGGCCGCGCCTTCCAGGTGGTGCAGCTGTTCCCGGAGATGACGGTGCGCGAGATCGTGCTGGTCGGTGCCCTCTTCGGGACGCCCGGCATCGCGCGGCGCGACGCCGAACGCCGGGCCGATCGCGCCATCCAGCAGGTCGGCCTGTCCGACTGGACCGAGCACCCCGCCGAGGACCTGACCCTGATGCAGGAGAAGCGGCTCGAGATCGCCCGCGCCCTGGCGACCGAACCGACGGTGCTGATGCTGGACGAGGTGATGGCCGGCCTGCGCCCCGCCGAAGCGCGCGAGGCGATCGCGTTGGTCCGCAGCGTGCGCGACGCGGGCGTGACGGTGGTGTTCATCGAGCACGTCATGCCGGTGGTCCGGGATCTGGCCGACCGGGTGCTGGTGATGGACCACGGCCGCTTCCTGGCCCAGGGCGATTACGCCACCGTCACGCACGACCCCGCCGTGATTCAGGCCTACCTGGGCGACCCGACCGATACGCCCGCGACTCCCCCGCCCGCAGGAGGCGACGCCCGATGAGCATCCCCGCGCTGCACGCCGAAGGCCTCTGCGCCGGCTACGGCAAGATCCAGGTCCTCTGGTCGGTCGACCTGACCGTCGAGGAGGGCAGCTTCACCACCGTGATCGGCGCCAACGGCGCCGGCAAGACCACCCTCCTGAAGACGCTGTCCGGCCTGATCCCCACCCGCTCCGGGCGCGCCACCGCCTTCGGTCGGCCCCTGACCGGCGTCAGCGCCGCGCGCATCGTACGGCAGGGAATCGGCCACGTGCCCGAAGGACGCCAGCTGTTCCCGCTGATGACGGTGCGCGAGAACCTGGACGCCGGCGCCGACTACCTACCGGACGCGCGGCCGCACGCCGACGCCACGCGGCGCTGGGTGTACGTACTGTTCCCGCGCCTGCAGGAGCGCGAACGCCAACGGGCCGGCACGCTGTCGGGCGGCGAGCGGCAGATGGTCGCCATCGGCCGCGCCCTGATGAGCCGCCCCAGGCTGCTGCTGGTCGACGAACCCAGCCTGGGCCTCGCTCCGGCGCTGGTGACCACCGTCTTCCGCGCGCTGGATCAGGTGCGCAGCGAAGGCGTCACCGTCGTGCTGGTGGAACAGAACGTGCAGCAGTCGCTGCGCCTAGCCGATCACGCCATCGTGCTCGAGAACGGCTAGGTCCGCATGCGCGGAAGCGGCGACGAGCTGCTGCACGATCCGGCCGTGCAGGAGGCGTACCTGTCGCTGTGAGGCGACCGGCGCGCGTCCGCGCCCGGGCGCGACCTGCGCGCCCGCGACCGGCTGCTACCCTCCGCGCATGCCCCCCGACGACGCCCGCCTGCCGGACGCCTTCCGCCTGGACCGCGTCGACCTGACGGTCGCCGATCTGGACCGGTCGTTGGCGTTCTACGGCGGCGTCCTCGGCCTGCGGGCCGTGCCCGGACCGGACGGCGCGGACGACCGCGGCGACGCGCCCCGCTCGGTCCTGCTGGGCGCCGGGGACCGCGGCATCGTGCACCTGAGCGAACGTCCCGGCGTGCGGCCCGCACCGCAGACCGCGACCGGCCTGTACCACCTCGCGATCCTGGTGCCGGACCGGGCGACCTTGGCCGACGCCGTGCTGCGCATCGCACGCGAACGCACCCCCGTCGTGGGCGCCGCCGATCACGCCGTGAGCGAGGCGCTCTACCTGCACGATCCGGACGGGCACGGCGTCGAGCTGTACGCCGATCGGCCGCGCGAACGCTGGAGCTGGCGCGAAGGTCGCGTGGTGCTGACCACCGAGGCGCTGGACGTGGACGGCCTGATCGCCGAGGCGCGCAACGATGGCAGCGATCCGTTCGTGGCGCCCGCCGGCACCACGCTCGGGCACGTCCACCTGCGCGTGCGCGACGCGGAGGAGGCGGGTGCCTTCTACGCCCGCACCGTCGGCTTCGACGAGGTCGCCGCGCTTCCCGGCGCCAGCTTCCTCTCCGTGGCCGGCTACCACCACCACCTGGGTGCCAACGCCTGGGGGAGCCAGGGCGGCCGTTCCGCACCGGACGACGCCGCCCGCCTGCTGGCGGTCCGCGCCGACCTTCCGGACGCGGCGTCCCTCCAGGCGTTGCAGCGCCGCCTGGAACGGGACGGCGTTCCCCTCCGGTCCACCGACCGGTCGACCGTCCGCTTCGACGACCCCAGCGGCGTACCGTGGATCGTGCAGGCCCGCTCCTGAACCGCCCGACGCAACGGGACCACGCCGACCACGAGCCGGCGCCCCTGGACGGCACCGCCTCGCTTGCCGAGCTCATCCCCCGCCTGGCCGAGCGACTGACTCGCAGGGGCTTCGCCGAAGCGATCGTCGAGGATCCCGACCGCAGACCGGACGCCTGGGCCGGCGAGCCGGACGCGCACGGCGTGCCGCACCGCGACCTGCGAGCCTGGGTGGACCTGGCCGAACTGCTGGGCGCGCGCCTGGCGACGCCGCGCCCCGGCCCCCGTCCCGGCACGCTCCGGCTCCTCTTCACGGCGGCGGGGGGCGAAGCGTCGTTCCACGCTGCGAAGCGACCGCAGGCAGAACCCCACGCAGCGCCCTGCACAGCACCGAACGCGACCACCACGACGCCGGACGGGTCGCCCCCGCACGCTGGCGACGCCCGCTACGCCGCCGACGCCGACTTCGCCCGGCTCCGCAAGCACGAGCACCCGGCGTTCCTGCTTCCGCTCGCCGAGGCGATCGCGTTCGCTGCGGGACGCGACCGGCCGGAGCCCGCCTGGGCGCCGTGGCCCGAAGACGGCCCGCCTCCCGCCCCACCGGCGCGGACCCTGCTGCTGGGGTGCCACCGGGCCGACGAACTGCACGCCCTGCGCTTCGCGATTCCGGACCTGGACCTGGCGACCGTCACCGGCGTCGATCGCGACCGGTCGGCGCTGGCCGACGCGGCCCGCCACTGGTCGCACGCCCGCTTCGTGCCCGGCGACGCGGCCGCGCTACCGGCGGCGTTGGGTCGCTTCGACCTGATCGTGACGATCGGCCTGCTGCAGAGCCCCGGCCTGGACGCCCGCGCGGCGCTGCGTGCTTGGCTGCGCCACCACGCGACGGAGGCCGGCGGCCTGGTGCTGGGCCTGCCGAACGGTCGCTTCGTGGGGGGCCGGCCGGTGCGGGGCGCCCGCACCCGCAACGCGCGTCAGACCGACCTATCGCTGCTGGTGCGCGACCTGGCCGGGCACCGCCGCTACCTGCAGCAGCACCGCTACCGTTGCCGCATCGGCGGCCGCGACGAGCTGCTGTTGGCGGCACGGCGCGAGGCCTGAGCCCGCACGGGCCGAACGGGCTGCACGGCGCCGGATCGCACGGCGCGGAATCGCACGGCCCGCCCAACTCGCTGCGGGCCGCACCGTCGCGCCCCTCACACCCCGTACGGCACCCACACGTTCTTGACGCGGTGCGCACGGCGCAGCCAGGCTTCGCCCTGCGCCTGGGCGGGGTCGAACCAGTCGATCCGGCGTCCCAGGTTGGTCCAGGTCGGTTTCAGGTTCCCGGCGGAGAGGCGCTCGACCTCGCCGGCGCCCTCGCGGCTGCCGACGTACCAGAGCGCCTGCACGTCGTCGTGCGCGGCGAGGACGCGGGCCAGCGGATCGCGTGCGCCGGTGATCAGGTTCAGCGCGCCACCCGGCAGGTCGCTGGTGTCCAACAGCTGGTACAGGTCGGTCGCGGCCAGCGGCCAGCGCGGCGAGGGGATCGCTACCACCCGGTTGCCCAGCGCCAGCAGCGGGGCGGTGAGCGACACCAAGCCCAGCAGCGGGGCCTCGTCCGGGCAGGCCACGCCGACCACGCCCCACGGTTCCTTCATCGCGAGCGTCACCGCGCGCATCGGCACGGCGTGCACGTCGCCGTCCAGCTTGTCGGCCCAGGCGGCGTAGCCGAACAGCCGCTCGACGGAGAGCCGTACCTCGTCGCGGGCCTTGGCGCCGCTGGTGCCGGTCAGCGCGCGAATGCGGGCGGCGAAGGCGTCCTCGCGCGCGGCCAGGTTCTCCGCCAGGTAGTACAGCACCTGCGCCCGCAGGTGCGCCGTGGCGCCGGCCCAGCCGGACTGGGCGTGGGCCGCAGAGACCGCGTCGCGAACGTCCTTGCGGTTGCCCAGGCCGGCCTCGCCCAGCTGCGTCCCGTCGGCAGCGAGGACCGGGTAGACGTAGTTCCCGTCCGGACGCTTCTGCTTACCGCCGACGTACAGCTTGGGCGTGCGGTCCACCGGCGGTCCCGCGTCGGCGTCGGCGCCGCGTCCGGGACCCACGTCCGCGACGGGGTCGGGCGCGACATCGCCGTCGCCG
>JBBDSD010000339.1:0-4029 GCA_040905065.1 Trueperaceae bacterium
CGCGTCGCGCTTGCGCCGCCGCGAGGCGGCGCGCTGGATCGGATCGGTGAACCGCTCCGGCAGGAACCCCTTCGCTGCGATGAACAGCACCACCAGCGCCAGGATCATGTTGACCACGTCGCGCGTCAGGCCGCTGAAAGCGATGTTCAGGGTGGCGCCCCCGTTCTTGAGCACGCCGAACAGGAACGCGGCCAGCACGATGCCGACCGGGTTGTTCGCGCCCAACAGCGCGACGGCGATCCCGTCGAAACCGTCGTTCGTCGGAAGCGACTGGCGCAACGAGAAATCGTCCAGTGCGCCGCCCAGCACGTAGTGCGTCGCGGTCAGGCCGGCGAAGGCGCCGCTCATCGCCATCGCCATCACGGTGCTGCGCGCGATGCTTGCGCCGCCGTACTCCGCCGCCTTGGGCGCCTGGCCCACCGCCCGAAGCTCGTACCCCCAGCGCGTGCGCCACAAGAAGAACTGCATGAACGCTGCGGTCCCGATCGCAAGCAAGAACCCGACGTTGAGCGTCGACGGCGGCACCGTGATCGGTTGCGTCCGCAGCCCGAACGCGGCCGCGACGCCGTACGCGACCACCGCGACGACCGCGGCGCCGCCCAGGCGGCGCCAGCGCCCGCGGAGACGAACGCGCGGCCCGACCATGATCATCATGATCGCAGCGGCGACCGCCAGCCAGGCGGCAGCGTCGAAGGTGGTGTCGGCCGATCCGCTGCGTGGCGGAAGGCCGAACAGCTGGGGCAGCTGCGGCAGGCGCGCCGTCTCCTGGAGCGGCACCGACTTCGGTTCGGACCCGGGCGCCTTGAACGGAAGGTTCACCGTGACCGGTCCGTCCCCCGGCTGCGGCCACCCCGCCACCGTCGCTGCGCCCAGCAGCGCCAGCAGCACCACCACGGTCGCCGGCCGCGGCGCGGCCGCGGCGAGCCGCCGCACGGCTGGGATCAGGAACGCGAACACCAGCACGGCCGACCCGACGCCCAGCGCCAGCAGGATGCGCAACGCGGAGGCGGCGAAGACGGGACTCGACGACAGCACGAACAGCAACAACGAACTGGCGATGAAGTTCAACAGGATCGTGTTGATGACCTCGTTCGCGCCGAAGCGGGCCTTGAGCCAGCCCGGAAGGGCGCCCCAGGCACCACCGCCGACAGCGGCGGCCAGCACGGAGGCGGGCAGCACCAGCCAGGTCGGGCCGGGCAGGTAGATGCCGGTCAGGGCCGCGCTCAACGCCCCCAGCGTCATCTGGCCCGGCGCGCCGATGTTGAACATGCCCGCCTGGAACCCGAAGCCGACCGCGAGTCCGGTGAAGATGAGCGGCGTGGCCAGCTTGAGCGCTTCGACGAACCCGTCGAAGGTCCCGAGCGATCCGGAGAACAGCGTGTAGTAGGCGTGCCATAGGACGTCGAGCCGTCCGGCCAGGTACCCCCGCCAGCCCTCGATCTCGGCGGCGGACCCCATCGGCGTCGGTTGCAGCGCCAGCACCACCACCGCAGCGGCGGCCAGCGCCAGCAGGATGGCGGTAGCGGGGATCGCGGCCACGTCGGTGACGCGCCGAACCCAACGCTCGCCGACGGCGAACCGCCGCGACCCGAACGCCAGCGCGAACGCGCCGACCACGAACACCAGGAACGCCGCCAGGCCGGGCGCTTCGCCGGCGTACGGCAACCTGCGGATGCGGACGCCCAGCGGCAGCGCCTCCTGCTGAGACCTTCGGAGCGACTGGCCGGTCAGGCGTTTTAGGAGTCCCTCGATCCCTTCGACGTCCACGCGCGGCCCAGGGTCCTCCAACGCGGCGGAGAGCTCGGCACGGACCTCGCCCTCCTGGGCCGCGCGGTACGTGGCGGCATGGGTCGACACGCCGGCCCACGCGGTCACGATCAGCACGCCGCCCGCCGCGAGCCACGCCACCTCGCGCCGCCTGCGCCCGAGCGCGCCCGCCGCCGCCACCGTGACCAGACCCAAGGCGCTCACGACCAGCACCGCCCCCTGACCGGGCACCGGCAACGGATCGGTCCGCCCGGTGAAGTCCAGCGTGCGGTTCGGAAGCAGCGTCACCGCCCCGCGCGAACCGGTCTCGCGGTCGTAGCTGGCCCACGGCGCCAGCCACAACCCGAGCAGGGCGATCAGCGCGAGGACGGGGACGGCCCAACGTTCGCTCACGAGCGGCATGATACCGAAGCGAGCCCTGACCGCCCCGGACCCACCGCCGCCCCGCTCAGCGCGGCCTCGACGCGTGCCGAAGTGCCGTCCGTACCGCCTCCGCGTCGTCGAACCGGTGCCCAGGCCGCTTGTCCAGCAGGCGCGCCAGCAGTCCGTCGTACGACGCGAGCGCGGGACGGATCGCCGATGGAGGCCGCGGCTCCTGGTTCCGGTGCGCGTCCAGCACGGAGCGCGCCTCGCCCTCGAACGGGAGTTCGTCGGTCAGGGCTCGGAACAGGATCACGCCGACGGCGTACAGGTCGCTGGCCGGGACGGCCGGCTCGCCGCGCGCCTGCTCCGGGCTGAGGTAGGCGAGCGTGCCGGCCGTGGTGCGCCGGTCGCGCTCGTCGTCGACGGTGGCCGACAGGTCGTAGTCGAGCAGCACCGGCACGCCCTCCGCCGAGATCAGCACGTTCTCCGGCTTGACGTCGCGATGGACCCGGCCCTGTGCGTGCAGCGCTCCCAGTCCCGCCAGCAGGCCGTCGATCGCGGCCAGTCGCTCGCGGTCGCTGGCGCCGCCAAGCCAGCCGCCCAGCCGCGGACCGGGCACGTACGGCATCACCACCGCCGGCAGGCCCGCGAGCTCGATCCTCTCCAGCACCGGGTTCAGGTTCGGGTGCCGCAGGTCGCCTCCGACCAGGAACTCCCGGTCGGCACGGGCCGACGCTTCGCGCGGGAAGACCTTGACGGCCAGCACCTCGCGGCCGTCGCTGGCCAAGTACACGCGCGCCACGCTGCCTCGTCCGATCTCGCGCAGCAGTTGCTGCCCACCGGCCAGGGTGGTACCGATCAGGCGCGGCGGCTCGCTCACCTGCGCACCAGCACGCCGCTGCGCACCAGGTCCCGGAAGGCGGCCGACGACCCGTCCCCGTCGCTGCTCGTCGGGGTCTCCGCACCGACCACGCGGCGCGCGCCGCGTCGCCAGCGGCGGAGCGGAGGCGTCCCGGGGCGCGCCGGTTCCTCGGGAACGCGGAGCACACGATGCCGGTGGCCCGCCTCCGCAGCCGCGGCGCGGATGCGGGCCACGAATTGCCGCATCGCTTCCGCGTAGGCGCGTGCCTCCGCCGCGCCCGCTTCCAACCGCGTGCCGTCCTCGACGTCGACCAGCTCGGCTTCGTCGAGGTCGGGGTCGAGCTCGCTGCCGTGCAGAATCTGCAACAACAGCAGGTCCGAGCGCCGCGCGGAGGTCGCCGCGAACAGCGGCGTCCATCCACCCGGATCCATCAGATCGGAGAGCACCACCACCAGCGCAGCACCGCCGTGCGGCGGCAACGCCAGCACGCGCCTGGCCAGCAGGTCCGGCAGGGCGGGCGCGCCGTCGTCGTCGCTGTCCCGCCCCGCCTTCGGTGCAGGCGACGCCGCAGCGCGGTCGGTGGCGGCGTCCAGGTACCGCCAGGCGGCAGGCACGTCCCGATGCGACCGGACCGGCGGCGCACTCCCGCCGCTCGCCAGGTGCAGCGTGGCCGACGCCTCGTGCTGCCCGACGGTCAGCAGCACGCGCGCCAGCGCGGCGGCCCAGCGGTGCTTGCCGTGCAGGCGCATGCTGGCGCTGTCGTCGACCACGATGTGCAGTTCGGTCGAGCGCTCCGCGTGATAGAGCCGCGTGTACGCGCGGCCGGTGCGGGCGTACGCGCGCCAATCGACGGCGCGCATGTCGTCACCGGGCTGGTACGGGCGGTAGTCGAGGAACTCGACCGAGTGACCGGCCTCGCGCGCGCTGCGGTCGCCGAAACGACCGCCCCGCGCCCGGGTGGCGACGGCGTACCGCGCCAGGAGCGACCCCGGGACCGACCCGTGCGGCATCTAGCGCCCGACCTCCGTGACGTCCTC
>JBBDSD010000340.1:0-4026 GCA_040905065.1 Trueperaceae bacterium
CGGCACGGGCGACGTCCGGCCGTCGATCAGCGCGTGACGCGCTCGGACCAGATCTGGTTGATCCAGTCGCCCATCTCCAGGTAGATGTCGTAGCGCGGCACGATCGGCTCCACGTCGCTGCTGACCGCGTCGAACTCCGCGTCGCTGAGGCTCAGGTGCTCGCGGTTCACGGTCGGCGCGGTGCCGATGGTGCGGGCCACCATGTCCTGGATCTCCGGCTGGCTGAACCAGTCGATGAACACGTGGGCCTCGTCCACCATCTCCGACGCGCGCGTGACCGCCCAACTGCCGGAGTCCAGGATGCCGCCTTCGGCCGGGAAGGTCGAGCGGACGGGGAAGCCGTCGGCGGCGGCCAGGCCGGTGACGTCGTGGTAGTACTGCCCCATCGGGATCTCGCCCGACTGCAGCGCCTGCTGGAACTGGCCCTCGTCGCGGTACCAGAGGTTCACGTTCGGCTGCAGCTCGGTCAGTTTCTCGACCACCTGCAAGATGCCCTCCTCGGTGTCGAGGATCTCGGTCCCACCGAAGAACGTCGTGGCCGTCACCTCGAGGAGGAAGCTGTTCTCCGGCAGCGCCAGCAGCCCCAGCGAGTTGGGGTGATCGCCCCACAGCTCTTCCCACGACGTGGGCGCCTCTGGGTAGGTGTCGGTGTTCGTGACCAGCGTGATGTACCACGACACGGCGCCCACGCCGACCAGGTCGCCGTCCGCGTTGCGGTTCACCAGCGCGTCGCGCACGTACTGCAGGTTCGGCAGGCGCTCCTCGTCCAGCGCCACCCACAGGTCGCTGGGCATGCCGCGCTGCAGCGGACCTTGCGCCATCATCGACACGTCGGCGGGCGCCTGCCCGGCGCGGGCCGCGGTCTCGAGCTGCACCAGCCAGGCCATGCCGGTCGGTTCGGCGACCGACTCGACCTCGATGCCGGTCTCTTCGGTGAAGCGGGGGAAGACGTGCTCGTCGAAGCTGTCCTTGAAGTAGCCGCCGTACACGCCGACCTTGAGCGCTTGGGCGGAGGCTGTGGCGACGGTCGCAGCGAGCGCCAGCACGACCAGAGCGAAGAGCGTGGTGCGAATGCGATGCATGGGGTCTCCTTCGAGCGGGACGGAAGGGTTTCGCGGGCGCGCCGCCTGACGGCGCACCGCGTGCTCGCCCATGGTAGCGCAGCGACGGGCGTGCATGGCGTTGCGTGGGCGTGCACGATGATGCGGCGTGGGGTCGATGGGCCCGCCGGCGCACGCCGGGCACGGGCGCTGCACCTCGGTCGCTCAGGTGGGCGACGCCTCGGCCGACGCCCGCACGGCCGCAGCCAGGCGGACCACCGCCTCGGCCAGCCGCTCCGGCGGCTCGTGCCCGAAACTGAGTCGCGCCCGCTCCGCCGCGTCCGGTGCACGGCGCGCATCGGCCACGAAGCGCATGCCGGGCGCGACCACCACCCGGTGACGCCGCAGCGCCTCCGCCACGCCCCCGTCCGCCCCGGCTCCCTCCTCCACCCCGATCCGCACGCCCGGCGTGCGGACCCAGGCGAAGTAGCCGCCTTCCGCCGGAACGAACGTCGCATCCGGAAGTTCGCGCCGTAGCGCAGCGTGCAGCGCGTCGCGGCGCGATCGCAACTCCGCGCGGACCGCGTGCAGGCGCTCCTGGGCCGCGCCGCTACGCAACAGTTCGTGCACGATGGCGGCCGTGAACGGGTTCATGCCGCCTCCGCTGCGCAGCAGGCCGGCGTCCGCCAGGCGCCGCAGGTCGCGGGCGGGGCCGTGAATCCACCCCACGCGCAACGCCGGGCTCAGGAACTTCGACACCGAACCGAGCGCCAGGACGACCTCGCTCGCGGGCTCCGCATCGGCAGCAGCGAGGCTGGGCGGGGGGTCTCCGTCCAACGCCAGCGGCCGGTACACCTCGTCGGCGATCAGTCGCACGCCGTGCAGCGCGCACGCCTCGGTCAGGTGGCGCGCCCGCTCCGATGCGAGCGTGACGCCGGTCGGATTGCCGAAGGCGGGCACCAGGTAGGCCAGCGCCACCCGCCCACCGCCGGGAACCGGCTCCGTCAGCGCGGCCGCCCACGCCTCCGGGTCGGGCCCGCCGTCGTCGCTGGGCACGGAACGTACCTGCAGGCCGTGATCGCGAAAGGTGCGCAGCGCCAGGTGGTAGCTCGGATCGGCGACCACGACCCCGTCGCCGCGCCCGGCGAAGAGGGTGCAGATCAGGCTCAGTGCGGCCGAAGCGCCGGGCGTGACGAACCAACGCTCCGGATCTCCGTCCGATCCGCCGAACGTAGCGGCCAGCAGCTCGCGGAAGGCGGGGTCGCCCGGCTCGTGCCCGTACTGCAGCAGGTTCACGTCCCCGTCGGCCGTGATCCGCGCCGCGGCGTCGCGCACCGCGTCCAGCGGCAGGAAGTCGGGCGACGGATCGCCACGCGCCAGGTCGATCACGCCCTCGGGCGTAGCGTGCTGCGAAGCGATGGCGTGCGTCACGGAAGAAGCATCGCAGGGCACGGTCCGGACGTCAATCGGAAGCGTCGGGCGCGAATCTCGAACGCGCACCTCGGTCCCGAACGACGAACGCCGCCGCCCACCGCCTTCCAACCGGCCGCCTACCAGCCCGTCGCCGGAGCGCCGGGTACCATCCCGCCAGGGAGGCCCCACTCGATGTCCGATCCGATGCCCGATCCGCAGACGCGCGCGCACCCGCACCACCGCCCCGCCGACGCCATGGTCCATCCCCGCTTCGAAGGGATCCGCACCTTCATGCGCCTGCCGCACCTGAGCGACCCGCACCGCTGGAGCGAGGCGGACCTGGCGATCGTGGGCGTCCCGTTCGACAGCAGCGGCACCTACCGCGTAGGGGCCCGCTTCGGACCGTCCGGCATCCGTCACGAATCGATGCTGCTGCGGCCGTACCACCCGGAACTGCGGGTCGACGTGCACGAACGCCTGTCGATGATCGACGCTGGCGACCTGCCGGTCACGCCCGGCTACCTGCCCGAATCGCACGCACAGATCACCGAGGGCGCCGGCACCGTGCTGGACGCCGGCGTGGTGCCGATCTTCCTGGGCGGCGACCACTCGGTCAGCCTGCCGCTGCTTCGCGCCGTAGCGCAGCGGCACGGTCCGGTCGGCCTGGTGCACCTGGACGCGCACGCCGACCTGTGGCCCGGCTACTTCGGCGGGAAGGACACCCACGGCACCCCGTTCCGGCGCGCCGTCGAAGAGAACCTGATCGATCCCGCCCGTAGCGTCCAGGTGGGCCTGCGAGGTCCGGTGTACGGCCCGGGGGACATGTCCCTACCGGAAGAGCTGGGCTTGGCGGCGATCAGCGCCGACCGCTGGCACCGCGTCGGCACCGACGCGGTGATCCAGGAGGTCCGGGAGCGGATCGGGGCCGACGCCGACGGCCGTACCCCCGGCCCCACCTACCTGAGTTTCGACATCGACGTGCTGGACCCGGTGTACGCCCCCGGCACCGGCACGCCGGAGGTGGGCGGCACCACCGGCGTGCAGGCGCTGCAACTGCTGCGCGGCCTGGCGGGCGTGCGCTTCTGCGCCTACGACCTGGTCGAGGTGATGCCCGCCTACGACGCCGGCGCCGTCACGCAACTGCTGGCCGCCAACCTGGCGTACGAGATGATCGCCCTGAGCGCCGTCGCGACGCAGCGGAGCGAAGCGTGAAGTTGCACCGCATCGCGCCGGCCGAGATCGTGCGCGGTGACGACGCCGTGCCCGCCGGCGTAGCCCGCATCGCCGCGCACCAGGCCGGCACCGCCTACGACGATCCGACGGTTCCCGAACTGCAGGAACCGGTCCTGCCGCAAGCCGCCCACCGCGGCCCACCCAGCGTGCTGCTGGTCCACGGCCCGCACGGCTACGACGTGGTGCGCGAGCGGCTGGACGCCGCGCTGGACGCGGCCGGCATCCACGTGACCCACCACGAGCACCACGGTCCCACCCACGCCGACGCCATCCGGGAGGCCGCCCGCGCCGGGGTGCAGGCGGACGCGGGATGGATCGTCGGCGTCGGAGGCGGACGGGT
>JBBDSD010000341.1:0-4018 GCA_040905065.1 Trueperaceae bacterium
ACCTCGCAACTCCGCCTAACACGTCGGCTCGTCGACGGCTACTTGATGGTGGGGGTGACGGCGGAGGCGGCCTCGCTGGCCGGCCACCTGCGCCTGGGCAAGCTGACGGTGCTGTACGACGACAACCAGGTCAGCATCGACGGGCCCACCGACATCACCTTCAGCGAGGACGTGGGAGCCCGGTACGCCGCCTACGGCTGGCAGGTGATCCGTGTGCCCGACGGCGACGACCCGGCCGCCGTCCGTGCCGCCGTGACCGAGGCCGCCAGCGACGCAGACCGCCCCACGCTGATCCAGGTGCGCACCACCATCGGCTACGGCAGTCCCGCCCTGGCCGGCACCTCGAAGGTGCACGGGGCGGTCCTGGGCGGGGAGGAGGCCGAGGCCACCAAGCGCGCCTTGGGCGTCGACTGGCCCGCCTTCACCGTGCCCGACGACGTGCAGCAAGCGGGGCGCGAGGCGGCCGAAGCCGGAGCGGACGCGCATCGCGCCTGGCGCGCCGTCTGGGCCGACTACCGCGAAGCGCATCCGGACGCGGCGGCCGAACTGGAGCGGCGCATGACCGCCACGCTTCCGGGCGCCGTCTCCGACCCGCTCCCCACCTTCGAGGCCGGCAGCAAGATCGCCACCCGCAAGGCGTCGCAGCGGGTGCTGAACCACTTCGCCGAGCGCATGCCGGAGATGATCGGCGGCTCCGCCGATCTGGCCGGTTCGAACCACACCGACATCGACGGCGACCACGCGTTCGCCAGCGACGCCGCGGACGGGCGGATCGTGCACTTCGGCATCCGCGAGCACGCCATGGCGGCCGCCGCCAACGGCATGGCCCTGCACGGAGGCGTGCGGCCGTTCGTGGCGACCTTCCTGGTGTTCGCCGACTACCTCCGTCCCGCCCTGCGCCTGGCGGCCCTGATGAAGCAACCGGTGGTGTACGTGCTGACGCACGACTCGATCGGGCTGGGCGGGGACGGCCCGACCCACCAGCCGGAAGCGCACCTGGCCTCGTTGCGCGCCATCCCGAACCTGCGCGTGGTGCGACCGGCCGACGGCAACGAGACGGCGCAGGCCTGGCAGGACGCGCTGCGGCGCAGCGACGGCCCGACGGTGCTCGCGCTGACGCGCCAGGGCGTGCCCAACCTGGAGGTGCCCGACGGCGCCGTCGCCCGCGGCGCCTACGTCCTCGCCGAAGCGTCGGGCGGAACGCCGTCGATGCTGCTGCTGGCCAGCGGCTCGGAGGTGAGCCTGTGCCTCGAGGCCCGCGAACGGCTGGAGGAGGAGGGCGTGCCGACCCGCGTCGTGTCGATGCCCGGGTGGGAGGCGTTCCGGGAACGGAGTGCCGCAGAGCGCGAGCAGGTCCTTCCCGCCGGCGTGCCGCGGCTCGCGGTGGAAGCCGCCACCCGGTTCGGCTGGCACGAGTGGATCGGCAGCGAGGGCGACGTGCTGTCGGTCGACCGCTACGGCGCGTCGGCGCCCGGCGACCGCGTGATGCGGGAGTACGGGTTCACGGCCGAGAACGTGGTGGCGCGCGCCAAGGCCGTGCTAGAGCGCTGAGCGGCCCCGGACTTCGGTCCCTATCGGCGTTCCCGCAGCCTCGCTCGGGAACGCCGTTCTCATCTCGACTCGCTAGGCTGTACGCCATGACGACTCCGCGCCCCGCGCACGCCCGCCCCGCCGCCCCGTCCGCTCGCCGCGTCGCTGCCTTGGGAGACGGACCGCCCCGGAGCCGCATCGGTCCGCTCCGCACCGTGGTGCTGGCGCTGGTCCTGCTCGCCTGTGCGCCGCTCGCCTCGTCGCAGTCGCTACCGGCGCTCCTGCCCGACGACGTCGCCCTGGCGGTCGGCGTCGTCGGGCTGGAGGCGCAGGCCGATCGCTGGCGGCCGTTCCTGGACGAAGCGGAACGGTTGGACCTGCTCGAGCGGTTGGCTGCCGCGATCCCGGCGGGTCTGGCGGACGACGCGGGCCTGGACGGCGACGCCGACGCGATCGACCTGCCCGACGGGATCCTGGCGTTGGACGCGATGGACCTGCTGGGCCGCGAGGCGTGGCTGACCGTCTCCGCGTCGCGGTTTCGGCCCCTGCCGGCCGTGACGATCGTGACCCGCACCACGCCCGCAGCGGAGGCGGCGTTCGCCGACTGGATCGCCGACGCGGCCGACGGTCCCGGCACCGTTCGGCGCAACGAGGGCGACGCCGTGTTCTACACGCGCCTGCCGGGACCGGACGCGACCGGAGCCGATCTGGGCGTGCCGGTCGCCTACGCCCAACAAGGCGATCTGCTGGTGCTGTCCAGCGATCCGGAGATCGTCCGCTCGATCCTGCGCGCCCGTGCCGGCGGGTCCGATCCGGTCTGGGCCGACAGCGACACCTACCGCGCCATGGCCGACCTGGGCGACGGGCACCTGTTCGGCCTGATCGACGCCGCGCCGCTCACGTCCGGCCTGAACGCCCTGGCGGGGGCCTACGGCGCCGGTCCGCTGCTCGCGCGCGTCCAGGACGCCCTCCGTAGCGCTGGGCCGTCGGCCGGGCTGCTCCGGTTCGAAGACGGGGGCTTGGCCAGCCGCACCGTCCAGCTGCCGCGCGCCGACGGTCCCGATCCGCAGCTGGTCCGCCTGCTCACGGGCACCCGAGCCGCCGACCCCACCGCGGTGTCGTTCGCTCCGGACGGGGCGCTCGCCGTCGCCTCCAGCGGTCACGACCTGACCGGCTGGTGGGCGTGGCTGGACGACGTCCTGGCGGCCGGAACGTCGTTGGGCCTTCCCGACGCCAGCGAAGCGGCGCAGCTGTTCGGCCTCGACGTGAAGGGGTCGCTGCTGGCGTGGACCGGCGATCGTTCGGTCCAGATCGTGACCGGCCCGCCGGCCGCCGCCCAGCCGGGCATCGCCGACGCGCCCCTGCTGGGCGAACAGGCGCTGCTGATCGCCACCGACGCTCCCGACGCCGCGCGCGCCGGGCTCGAGCGGACGTTCACCGACCTCGGCGCGATGCTGGGCGGCTTCCTCGCTCCCAGCGGCATGGGCGCGGCGCGACCGACGTCGGTGCAGGTCGCGGGGGTCGAGGTGCTGCGCCTGGAGTTGAGCGAGACGCTCGCCTTGGACGCGGCGGTGCTGGATGGGTGGGTGCTGCTGACCGGTTCTCCCGAGGCGACCGAAGCGGTGCTCGCCGCTCACGCGTCGGGGGGCACCGGTCCCGAGGCGCTCGCGTCGGCCGCCCTCGATCTGCCCAGCGACGCGGTGCGCTGGTCGCTGACCAACGACCGAGCCTCCCTCGCCGGCGGCAGCGAGGCAGCCGTCGCGCAACTGCAACTGATCGCTGGTCTGGCGGGCGCAGGAGCGCTCGACTTCGCTGCGGTCGACGACGCCTCGGACGCGCTGAGCGTCTGGTTGGCGTTCGTCGCCGAGCGCCTCGGCACCAGCGCGTCGTACGTCGTCGTGGAGGAAGGGCGCTTGCAGGGACGCGGGTTCACCGACGTCGCGTGGTGAGCCGGACCCACACCTCGCGCACGCGCTCGCGCAAGATCGCCTCACTGGCGTCGTTGTCGATCACCAGATCGGCGCCCGCACGCTTGCGTGCTCCCGACCACTGCGCCGCCTCCCGCCGTGCGATCTCCGCCTCGCCCCAGCCGCTCCGCGCGGCCAGGCGGTGGAGGCGGAGCGGCCGCGGGGCGTCGACCACCACGACCGCGTCCATCTGACGGTCCATCCCGGTCTCGAAAAGCAGCGGAACGTCGTGCACGATCATCGGTGGGGGTGGGTCGGCCTGCGCCAGGCGGCGGTCCTCCACTTCGCGGGAGCGGGCCACGCGCGGATGGACGATCGCTTCCAGACGTTCGCGTGCCTGCGCATCGTCGAACACGCGCGCGGCGAGCACGGCGCGGTCGATCGCGCCGGATCCGTCCAGCACGTCGGTCCCGAACGTCGCGGCGATCTCGGCCTTCACGTCGCCCTGCCGTAGGGCGGCGGCGGCCAGCGCGTCCGCGTCCACCACCGCCCCACCCAACGCCCGAAGTTAGCCCGCGACC
>JBBDSD010000342.1:0-4018 GCA_040905065.1 Trueperaceae bacterium
GACGTTCGCCGAGCTAGACGCCTTCCAGGTGGGCGCGACGGCCGACGGCAGCTCGCCGGGGACGGCGCTGGTGGGCACGCCCGATCCGAACGATCCCGACCGGGCCCGCGTCGACATCCCGCCATCGGCCGGCAGCAGCGCGCCGGTGTACCTGGCCACCCCGCTGGTCAGCGCCGACGGCGCCACGTTTCACCGCGACGTGCAGTACGCTGTCAACGGCAACACCGTTTCCTCCCTGGTCGTCTTACGGCCCGGCTTGTCGCTCGAGGTGCTCGACGGCAGCGGCGCGGTCGTCACCACGATTGAGCTTGCGCCCGCCGTCCCTGTCGACGTGGCCGGCCAAATCGGCACTGGGGTCAGCTCGTTGCGTCTGAAGGGATTCGAGGCATCCGACTTGACCCAGGATGGGACGGCCATCGTGGGGTTCCAGTTCAACTCCGGCGCCGTGACGAGCGTCACCACCACGCGGCTCAATCCCCAGGCCATGGCGATTGCAGTCGTACCGGCACTGGGCACTTCTCCGGACGAAGGGGCGGACGACGCGGCCTTCAAAAGGGCCGGCGCGGCGGCGATCCTCAAAGGGCTTGTCATCGACGTCGACGCCGACGGCGCCACCTCGCCGTTGACCGACGGCATCCTGGTGATGCGGTATCTGGACGGCGTGCGAGGCGAGGCGCTGGAGGCCGGGGCGGTCAATCCGGCCGGCGGGCGCACTTCGGCGGCCGAAATCGAGGCGTACATCCGCGACGTGTTGCTGCCGCACCTGGACGCCGACGACGACGGGTTGCTGCGGGCGGACACCGACGGCGTGCTGGTGGCCCGGCACCTGGCCGTATTCAGCGGGCCCCAGTTGGTGCAAGGGGCGACGGGCGCGGGGGCTCAACGGACCGATGCCGACGCGGTCCGCCGCTTTCTGAACGGCGAGAGGTTCACGGCGAACCAGCAACTGGTCTTGAAGCGGGCCGATGGCAGCGTGCTGGCTGGCGATGCTTGCCTGCCGGGCCAGGTCTGCCAGACCGTTGGCGGGGCCGGCTTCGAGACCGGCGACATCATCGATACCACGGGCACCGACCTGTTCGGCGTGGTCGCGGCGACGACGCCCGACGAGAACGCGGCGGCCGGTTCGTCGGCGGCGGCTCCCGCGCGGCCGTCCACGGCAGGCGCGTCGGCATTTTCGGCGGCGCAGGCCACGCAGGTGACCACGTCGAGCCTTTCGAGCACGTTCGATTTCACGCTGGCGACTTACGGCGGCATGGTGGGCTACGACGAACTGTACTTGAGGGACAAGGACGATCCGGATCAACTCACGCTGGTGTCGACGACGGCCGACGGCAGCCCGCTGGCGTTTGGCGGCTTCGGCTTCAACAACCTGCTCGATCAAAACGAGATCGACGACGTGGCCGGCCGGCTGGAAATGCGGCAGCGGACCAGCGTGCTCGGCATCGACGAGCCGATCTTCATCGAGGCACCCGACGCCGCCGGGTACACGTATGAGGCCCTGGACGGCTTCAGGTTCACGTCGCTGGCGTTTGACCGCGATGCCGGCGGCAACGTTTACCTCGACCCGATGTTCGACCTGTACCTGTTCGACGGCGCCGACTGGGTGTACGAGGAAACGATCTCGGCCGACCAACCGTACCAATTTGCGGGCGGCGGCGTGGAGCGGTTCCGCTTGTTCGGCCTGGAGTTGCCAAACCAGTCGCTGCACCGGGCTGTGAACGAACAAGCGCCGGGCATCCGCACTCTGAGCGATGGCACGGTCGTGTACGAGCTACCGACCACGACAGGGTTCACGCTGGCCGGCCCCGGCGGAATTGCGCCGACGGTCCGCCTGACGCAAGTCGAACCGAGGCAGCGGCTCTTGACGCCCGACGACGTGAGCGAGCCGGTTTGCACCGTCGATTGCGGCTTCGCCTTCGGCCAGGACGCGGAATTCACCATCGTTCGACAAGGCGCCAGTGCCGATGTGTCGTTCCGCTTCACCGACGTCGCCAATAGCACGCAGCATCTGGACACCATTCAGCTCGTGTCGGCCTCGGGCATCCATGTCGACGGGGACGAAAACCTGGACGTCGTGATCTTCGACACCAGCGGCGGCCCCATCCGGCTGCCGATCACTTTCCATGGCGGCACCGGCGACGACGCGGTCGGCAACCCTCACCAGGATGAGCTGCGGATCAACGGCCTTGGAGCTCTCATCGACCTGGTCGCTCGCGACCGGATCACGGGCGTCGAGCGGATCGACATCCAGGGCAGCGGCGCCAACACGCTCAAGCTCGACGTCAACTCGGTCAAGAACAACACGGATACCTCGTCGACGCTCGTGGTGGTGGCCGGCGCGGACGACCGCGTCGAGATCGGCGCCGGCTGGACGCTCACCGGCACCGAAGGGGCCTTCAACGTCTTCACCCAGGACGGCGCCACGCTCAAGCTTTCGGCCGCGGCGACTCCGGTGATGGGCCAGGCCGCGGCCAGTGCGTTGACGGCCCTGTCGGCGACCAGCGGCACGAAGAGTACTCCGCCGCCGACGGTTGCCGTGACCGACTCCGCCGCGTCCGGATCGGCCTCACCGCTCACCGTCAGCCTGGCCGACGAGGTCCAGTTGTCGTCCGCCGCTGTGGTCGCCGCCGAAGACTCGCAGCAGCGGCAAATCGTGTCGGCAGTGCCGTCGTCGCCCATGGTAACGCCGGGGCGCGAGCTGGCCGTCGACGTGATTTACGCGGCCGGTTCGCCGCTGGGTTCGACTGGTCTGAACCTGCGGATGTTCTTCGATTCGTCGGCACTGGTGCTCGACGAGCTGGCTGGCATCCTGCCAACGGGATTTTCCGCGGTCGAGGTCAACGACGACGCACCGGGCCGTGGCTTTGACGACGATCCGCAGACCGACAAATTCGTCAACCTTTTGTGGCTGGATGCCGACGGCAACTGGCCCGACGTGGCAGCGCTGCCCACGCGGCTTTTGACGGCGAACTTCCAGGCCTCGCAGTCGTTCCGGGGGACCACGTCGATCAACTTCAGGGGCAACGCCGCCGCGGGATTCGACCTGGACGCGGCGTCGCTGTCGATCGGGGCCGACTTGACGCTTCGCGCCGACGCCGACCAATACGTGGTGGGCGCGGCCGGACCGAGCTCGGCCGCCGCCGCTCTGGGCGTGTTGGCCAACGACGCGATCTTCGCCGCCGTGACCGCGGCGCTATCGTCGGGGGCGTCGCTGGGCAGCGCGGTGGTTGCCGCCGATGGTTCGTTCACGTACACGCCGGGGCCGGGCTTCTGGGGCGTTGACAGCTTTACTTACGCCGTGACGGACAGCGGCAGCGGGGCCAGCAGCGCCGGCGTGACGGTGATGTCGCACGATGCCCTGCAAGTCCGCAAGCTCTACAACCAGGTGCTGGGGCGTGGCCCGGAGCCGTCGGGCTGGGAGTTCTGGACCCGGCAGGTGTCCGCGGGCGTGGCCAGCCTGGGGACGATCGCCTCGGGCATCTTCGAGAGCGCCGAACGGCTCAACCCGATCGTGGCCCAGATGTACCGCGACTTCCTGTTCCGCGAGGCCGACGCCAGCGGACTGGCGTTCTGGCGCGGAGTCTGGCAGCGCGACGGCGGCCCCGACAACGTGGTGGCCGGCATCATCAGCTCTCCGGAGTTCTTCGCCTCGGCCGGGGGCACCAACCGGCTGTGGGCGACGGAGCTGTACCGGCGGCTGCTGCTGCGGGAGCCGGACAACCAGGGGCTGGCCTTCTGGTCCGGGGAGTTGGACGCGGGGAGGCGGTCGCGGCCGGACGTGGTGCTGGGCTTTATCCGCAGCCCGGAGAACTTCCGCAACCTCGTGCAGGGCTGGTTCGCCCAGTATTTGGCTCGCCAGGCGGCGGCCAGCGAAGAGAGCTTTTTTGTCGGGCAGCTCCGGTCCGGCGTGTCGCCGCGATCGATCCAGATCCAGATTCTCGACAGCACGGAGTACCGCAACTCGCCGCCGCCGCCGCCGGCCGGCTCGGCGGCGCGAGTCTAGGGAAACGGTCGCAGT
>JBBDSD010000343.1:0-4002 GCA_040905065.1 Trueperaceae bacterium
CCCGATCGTTCGGGCGGCGCGGCGGGCTCTACGCGGCGGGCTCTGCGTTGCGGTGTGGGAGCGGTCAGCCTGCGGAGAGCATGTCGGCGAGCTGTCGTGGCGAGGGGACGCGTCCGCTCACGATGACGGTGTCGTCGCGTACCAGGGCGGGCGTGCTTTGTACGCCGTAGCCGAGGATGGTGGGGTAGTCTTCGACCTTTTCGATGGCGGCGTCGAGGCCGAGCTGGTCGATCGCTTTCTGGACGTTCGCTTCGAGTCGTTTGCAGTTGGCGCAGCCGGGTCCGAGCACTTTCAGGGTCATGCGAGTCCTCCGAGGATGGTGGGGGCGAGGGTGTTGAGGCCGAGGCCGAGCAGCAGGATGCCGGTGGCGACGACGGTGATGAACAGGGCGATCAGGCGGGGTTTCAGGACGCGCCGCAGCAGGATGGTTTCGGGCAGGGAGAGGGCGACGACCGCCATCATGAACGCCAGTAGCGTGCCGATCGCGAGGCCTTTGGCGTGGAGCGCTTCGATGAGTGGTAGGACGCCGGCGACGTTGGCGTAGAGCGGTACGCCCAGCGCGACGGCGAACGGGACGGCCAGCGGCTGGTCGGGGCCCGCCCAGCGGGCGAAGAACGCTTCGGGCAGCCAGCCGTGGATGGCGGCGCCCAGGCCGATGCCGACCAGCAGGAACGGCCAGATGCGGCGCAGGATGTCGACCACTTCGTCCCAACCGATTTGGAAGCGTTCACCCCAGGTGAGGCCGCGAGCGGGGTCGGCTGCTTGCGCGACGTGCGTTTCGTACACGAACGGTTCGACCCAGCGTTCGAGGTTCATGCGGCCCAGCAGCATGCCTGCCACGATCGCGAGCATCAGGCCGGCGGTGACGTAGATCGCGGCGATCTGCCAGCCGAATAGGCCCAGCAGTAGCGTGATGGTGACGACGTCGACCATCGGACTGGCGATCAGGAACGATAGCGTCACGCCCAGCGGCACGCCGGCGGAGACGAACCCGATGAACACCGGTACGGCGCTGCACGAGCAGAACGGCGTGGCGACCCCGAGGAACGAGGCGAGCACGTTCCCGACGCCCTGCCGGCGACCGCCCAGCATGGCGCGGGTCTGTTCGACGCTGATGAAGCTGCGCAGCACACCGATCACGAAGATCACGCCGGAGAGCAGCAGCACGATCTTGACGCTGTCGTACAAGAAGAAGTGGACGGCGTCCCCCAACCGCGTCTGGGCGCCCAAGCCAAGCGCGTCGTACACCAGCCAATCGAAGAACGGATCGTTGCCGAGCCACAAGACCAGCCACGACACGGCGGCCACCGCGACGAGGACGCCGGGCGGGATCCGCACCCCGTCGCGACCCAGCGCCCGGTTCATGCCGGCACCCGCTCGCCGCCACAGGCGCAGCCGGGCACGGTCGCAGCCGCGGCCGGGCCCGGAAGCGCGCTCGTGACGGCGGCGAGCCCGGCGGGATCGAGCTGGTAGTGGATCCAGCGCCCGCGGCGCTGGGCCACCACCAGCCCCGCCTCGCGCAGCACCTTGAGGTGGTGCGACAGCAGGTTCGCGGCGACGTCGATGTGCCCTTGGATCTCGCACACGCAACGGCCGCCGTCGGCCAGCACCCGGAGGATGCGGAGGCGGGTCGGATCGCCCAGCGCCTTGAAACGCTGTACGTCAGCCTCGCTTTGTTCAAGAACGATTGGATCAAGCATGGTTGAACTGTACCCACGCCGGACGGTCGGCGCAAGGGGACGTGCGTCCCGACGGCGCCGGCTCCAAAGAATCGATGGCTGACGATGGATTGACAGCCGTCGATGGATTGAGTACGCTTTCGTCCAGCCGCTGACCACGACGACCACGTTCAGGAGGCGACCCATGGCCACCCGCGAGTTCCTCGACCAGATCACCCTTCACGAGCAGTGCCCGCTCCGCTGGCGCGAAGGCGACGTGGCGCCTCGCCGGCACCGGTACGTGGGTTTTCGACCAGCACGAGCTGTTCACCCGTCACCTGTACGACGCGATCTTGGGCCGAGGCCCGAAGGGAGGCCCGTATGACCGTTCGAGTGTTGGGACCCGGCTGCGCCAACTGCATGGCGACCGTGACCCTGATCGAAGACATCGCCCGGGGCATGGACGTCGACGTGACCGTCGCGAAGGTCGAGGACATGGCCGAGATCATGAGCTACGGCGTCCTGTCCACGCCCGGCGCGGTGATCGACGGCACGCTCGTGCACTCCGGTGGCCGGCCCAGCCGCGACAAAATCGCGGGCTGGCTCGGCGCCTGACGGGGAGGAAGCAAACATGGAAGAAAGCATGGACCCAAACGTCCGCATCACCGACCGTAGCGACGCCCAGACAGACACGCTTCCAGGCGTCGCGCAGGTCGACCCGTCCACGGCCGTTCGCAAGGTACGCGATGAGGGGGCTCTCCTCGTCGACGTGCGCGAGCGCCACGAGGTCGACACGATCGCCTTCGGCCTCTCCGCCGTGGTGCCCCTCCCGATGAGCGAGCTCGAGCGGCGCTTCGCCGAGCTCCCCCGCGACCGCGAGCTGATCCTCGCCTGCGCGGTCGGACGACGCAGCCATCAGGCGGCGTCCTACCTGATGGCTCAGGGGTACGCTCACGTCGCCAACCTTGCCGGCGGAATCGTCTTATGGAGCCGCGAGGGCTTGCCCGTGACCGGGCGCGCCGGTGGCGCCGTGGCGCCCGACGCGGGAGGCTGCGGCTGCGACGGGACGGCGGAGGAGGACGGCTGCGGCTGTAGCGACTCTGCGGAGGCGGTCCCCGCGGGCTCCGGCCGTCGTGGGTCGAGCGCCGGCTCGTCGTCGTGTTGCTGAGCGTTCGCCACCCGGGCGGAGCGGACGCCGCGCTCCACATTCAGAAGGGATCCGGCCGATAAGCGACGGCGCGTCCGAGAAGATGAGCTTCGACGTCACCGCCCGGCGCGTCGACGCCCACGGAAGCAGCGCGGTGTGCAAGGACGCCGAGATCACGCTCGACACCGACCTCGACGGCCGCCGCGACGCCTTCAACCCCGCCGATCTGCTGCTGGCCTCGCTCGCAGCCTGCATGCTCAAGGGCATCGAGCGGGTCGTGCCGAGCCTCGAATTCGAGCTGCGCGCGGCCGAGGTCCGCATCCACGGCGTGCGTCGGGACGTGCCGCCGAGCATGGAGTCGATCCGCTACGAAATCCGCGTCGACAGCGACGAGAGCGAGGACCGCTTGGCACTCCTGCACCGCAACGTGCGCCAGTACGGCACCGTGTTCAACACCGTGGCGTCGGGCACGGACCTGTCCGGAACGCTGCGTCGGGCCGACTGACGCCCAGTAAACGAGGACGTCCCTGAGGCTAGGCAAAAGCGGTGGTTTGGGCAATGCCTCCAGATGGCTGAGGGGCACTATCGTGCCTTTCGCCCCTTAGCTAAACTCCTTCGGGATGAGTAGGTTGCATGTTGAGTTCATGCGGAAAGTCGGACGAGTGCTCCCAGGCCTTGAGACCAACTGTTGTGGATAGTGCGTAGCATGCCGTTGGGCGGCTTCCACGAGTGGTGACTCGCCGCTTGACGTCCCAGTCTTGAGACAACTGGACCACGCCTACCGCAACTCGAACCCCACCCGCGCCGAGCGTCCCTCCGCGTCCACCACCGAGAGCGTCACGAAGCCGGGCCCCTCCAGCGCCAGGCGCGCTTCGCGTTCGAAGCTGGCGCGCACCACCGGCGCGCCGTTGGCGAACCAGGTGAACGGCGCGCGTCCGCGCTCCACCCGCGCCGGCACGCCGCCGGCCATCGGCACCAGCGCAGCCCCGTCGGGTGGGAAGGTCAGGCGTGGCGCGTCCTCGGTGCGCGCCTGTCGCGTCCCGAACCGCTGAAGCGGGGCGGGCAGCTCCGCGTTCGTGGCGAGGAGGGTGCCGGGCGGCATCGGCGGCAGCGCGACGGGCGCCTTGCCGAGCCGGGCGAAGACCTCGAACAGGAGCGGCGCCGCCACCTCCGCGCCGACCAGGCCGGGGACGGGCG
>JBBDSD010000344.1:0-3989 GCA_040905065.1 Trueperaceae bacterium
CAAAGGCTGCTACCTGGGGCAGGAGATCATGGCCCGGATCGAGGCGCGCGGGAGGGTCAAGCGGGGCCTGGCCCGATTGACCTTCGACCGGGAGCCGCAGGTCGACCGGTCCAGCGCACCGGGCGGCGACGGGAACGCAGTGCGCGACGAGGCCGGACGCTCGGTAGGGCGCCTGGGCACGATCGTCGTGCACCCCGATCGCGGCGCCATGGCGCTAGCCGTTCTGCGCTTCGACGCGGTGGAGCGCACCCTGCGCTGCGGCGACGCGACGGTGCGCGAGGTGCGCTGGCCCGATCCCCGCAGCGCGCCGGAACCGCGTCCCGCCTGAGCCGGGCAGGCGCCCGCCCGGTACATGCCCGCCTGCTAGCATGCGGGCATGTACGACAAGGAGGCCTGGCTGCGCGAGCGCTACGCCGAGTCGGTCCGCGACCGTCCGGAGCGGAAGGCGGCGTTCCGTACCTCGTCGGAGTTGGAGTTGGATCCGGTCTACGGTCCGGAGGACGTGGACGCCGCCACGTTACCGGAGCGCTTGGGGCTGCCCGGCACCTACCCGTACGCCCGCGGCATCCACCCGAGCATGCACCGCGGCAAGCTGTGGACGATGCGGATGTTCGCCGGCTTCGGTACGGCCGAACGTACGAACGCGCGCTTCCGCCGCCTGACGGCGGAGGGGCAGACCGGCCTGTCGACCGCTTTCGACCTGCCGACCTTGATGGGGTACGACAGCGATGACCCCATGTCGCGGGGCGAGGTCGGCGTCTGCGGCGTGGCGATCGACACCCTGGCCGACATGGAGCTGTTGTTCGACGGCATCGATCCCGAACGGATCACCACCTCGATGACGATCAACGCCCCCGCCAACGCCATCTGGGCGATGTACCTGGCGATGGCCGAGCGCAAGGGCGCCGACCTCGCCAAGGTGGGCGGAACGTTGCAGAACGACATCCTCAAGGAGTTCCTGGCGCAAAAGGAGTACGCCATTCCGCCCGCGCCGTCGGTCGACCTGGTGATCGACACCTTCGCGTGGGGGCCACGCCACGCCCCGCGCTTCCACTTCGTGTCCGTGTCCGGCTACCACATCCGCGAGGCGGGCTCGACCGCGGCGCAGGAGCTGGCGTTCACCCTGGCGAACGGCATCCACTACGTCCGGCGCGCGCTCGATCGGGGGCTGGACGTCGACGACTTCGCGCCCCGCATGAGCTTCTTCTTCAACGTCGAGAACCACGTCTTCGAGGAGGTCGCCAAGTTCCGGGCGGCACGGCGCATCTGGGCGCGCTGGATGCGCGAGCGGTTCGGGGCGCGCGATCCGAGGTCGTGGATGCTGCGCACGCACGCCCAGACGGCCGGCGCCAGCCTCACCGCCCAGCAGCCGCAGGTGAACGTGGCCCGCGTGGCGATCCAGGCGCTGACGGCGGTGCTGGCCGGCACGAACAGCCTGCACACCGACGCGTACGACGAGGCGCTCTCGCTACCTTCGGAGCAGGCCGCGCTGCTGGCGCTCCGCACGCAGCAGGTGATCGCGCACGAGACCGGAGCGGCGGACGTCGCCGATCCGTTGGGCGGCAGCTGGTACCTGGAGCACCTCACCGACGCCCTCGAAGCGGAAGCGGACGCGTACCTCGACCGCATCGACGAGCTCGGCGGCGTCGAGGCGGGCATCGAGGACGGCTTCTTCGCACGCGAGATCGGCGACGCCGCCTACCGGCGCCAGAAGCGCATCGATGCCGGCGAGGAGATCGTGGTGGGCGTGAATGCCTTCGTGACCGACGCGCCGGAGGTCCCCGTGCCGCCCACCGATCCGGACGCGGTCCGCACCCAGACCGAGCGCCTGGCGCGGATCCGAGCCGAGCGCGACCCGGACGCGACGTCCGCGGCGTTGGCGCGCCTGCGGGAGGCGGCCACGACCGGGGCGAACACCATGCCAGCGTTCCTGGCGTGCGCGCACGCCTTCGTGACGCTGCAGGAACAGATGGACGTGCTGCGCGCGGTGCACGGCAGCTACCTAGAGCCGGTGACGGTGTGACGGGCGCGGCGCCTCCGGCCCGTCCGATCCGCGTGCTGGTGGCGAAGCCCGGGTTGGACGGGCACGATCGCGGAGCGAAGGTGATCGCCCGCGCCCTGCGCGACGCCGGCATGGAGATCATTTACACCGGCCTGCGCCAGACGGCGCCGATGATCGTGTCGGCCGCCATCCAGGAGGACGTGGACGCGGTGGGCCTGTCGGTGCTGTCCGGCGCCCACATGCACTACTTCCGCGAAGTGATGGCCGGCTTGCACGCCGAGGGGGCCAATGATGTGCTGCTGTTCGGCGGGGGGATCGTGCCGGAGGGCGACCTGCCGGAATTGCGGCGCCTCGGCGTGGGTCGCGTGTTCACGCCCGGCACCGCTACGGGCGACGTTGTGCGGTACCTGCGGGACGAGGTGGCGCGGCGGCGACCCGACCTGGTAAACTAGACGACGTACCGGGTGCGCGTCGCTCCCACTCGCTCCGAGCCGGCCGGCTTCCCAGGGGTTTCGGCCATGCGGGTGCGCCGCGTTTCATGACATGACGGCCACGGCCACGTAGCCTCGTCCAAGTTCGGACCTTACGCCGGAGGACCCCACGACTGCATGATCGTTCGCCTGCTTTTCGTCGCACTACTCTGGATCGTCCCCGTCGTCGCGTACGCGGCCGACGCCTACGCCCTTCGCACCGTCCGCCCCGGCGACACCGTGGGCGCGATCGCGAGTCTGTACCGGCTTCCCGTCGACGCCCTGCTCGAAGCGAACGGTCGCGACCACGTCACCGTGCACCCGGGCGACCGTTTGCGGGTGCCGCTGGGCGAAGCGCGCGGCGGCCTGGCGGAACCCGCACCGGAACCGCCGCCCGGCTTCGTGCGGCACGTGCTGGCGCCGGGCGAGACGTTGAGCGAAATCACCAGCCGCTACGACATCGGCATCGACGACCTCGTCGGCGCCAACCCCGACCTCAGTTCGCTGGACCGCCTGCCGGTCGGCGTCGAACTGCTCATTCCCCCCGGATCCGGTCTGTTGGTGCGGTGGGAACAGGACCTGGACCTGGGTCAGGTGCTGCGGCGTCACGGCGCCGATCCGGTACGCGTCCTACGGTCCAACGCCATCCACGCACCGAGCGACCTGCAACCGGGCATGCTGCTCTGGTTGCCGGGGATCGAGCCAACCACTGCGCTGGAGCGCCTGGCCCAGGTTCGCGAGATGGAGAACCGCTACGTCTGGCCGGTCCACGGCCGAATCACCAGCTACTTCGGGCGGCGCTCGCTGGGGCTGGGCACGTCGAACTTCCACCGGGGCCTGGACGTCGCGGCGCCGAACGGAACGCCGATCGCGGCGGCGCGCTCCGGCACCGTATCGTTCGCAGGCTGGTACGGCTCCTACGGCTACCTAATCCGAATCCGGCACGCCGGCGGGGACGAGACGTGGTACGCGCACCAGAGCCGCATCCTCGTGAACGTCGGTCAGCCGGTGTCGCAAAGCGACCTGATCGGACGCATCGGGTCGACCGGGCTTTCCACCGGACCGCACCTGCACTTCGAGATCCGACGTCACGGCAGCGCGATCGATCCGTTGGGCGAACTGAACTAACCTGACTTGACCTGACCGGAACGGACCGCACGCGCGCAAGGATCCGGACCCGTGCGAACGACGACGCGGGGCGCGCCCCCCGGGCGCGCCGCTCGGTGTGGCGTGGGCGGGGTTCGTCAGACAGCGTCGTCAGCGGGGTCCTCCGGCGAGGTCGCCGCTCGCGACGTCAGGCCGCGTCGCTCTCCTTGTGCCAGAGGATCCGTCCGCAGCTGGGGCAGCGCACGATCGCCGGACCGGCGCGCTTCGCCTTCTGCACCACGTGGATCGGCAGCATCATGTTGCAGCCGCCGCAGTTGCGGCCGGCGACCAGCTCGACCAGGCCGACGCCGCGCTTGGCCTTGCGCACCTGCTCGTACTGCCGCAAGAGCATCGTTTCGACCGTGGTGGCG
>JBBDSD010000345.1:0-3959 GCA_040905065.1 Trueperaceae bacterium
GGGGTCTTGCCCAAGCCGAGGACGAACGCTTCGGCGCGGTCCAGCACCTCGTCCGTGGTGCGTTCGCCCCGCACCAGCTCGACCAGGGGCAACCGCGCTACCGGATGAAAGAAGTGCAGGCCGCACAGGTCTGCAGCCCGGCCCGACGCGGCCCCCAGCTCCGTGATCGAGAGGCTGGAGGTGTTGCTGCCCAGCAGCGCCCCCGCAGGGGCGCCCTCGCCCAGCGCGGCCCAGGCCGCCCGCTTCCGCCCCGCATCCCCGGCACCCGCCTCGAACACCACGGCGGCGTCGCGGGCGACGTCCGCCAGGGCGTCGTCCCCCGCACCGTGCGAGGTCCGCAGGTTCGCGAGCGTCTCGTCCGGATCCCCGGCGTCCGCTCCCGCCTTCGTCGCCGCGCGGCGCAGGCCGGCGTCGATCCGCTCGGCGGCGCGATCCACGGCCGCCTCGAAGGCGTCGTGCAGGCGGACCGGGTGTCCGGCCTCCAGGCACGCTCGGGCGATGCCGCTTCCCATGGTGCCGGCCCCGACCACCGTGACGGGTACCGACGCCGGCGGCGACCCCGTCGGCGACCCCGTCGGCGTGGTGGCGTCGTCCGGGCGGTCCATGTTCACGCCGCGTCCCGTTCGAGCTGCACGAAGGCGTCCAGGCTGCTGCGGACCATGGCGTCCACGCCGGAACGCAGCACCTCCGGCGCGACGAAGGTCGGGTCGCCGACGTGGTTGCTGGCCACCACCATGCAGCCGGTCCGGACGCCCCGCAGGCGACCGAGCAGGAACAGCGCGGCCGCCTCCATCTCGACCGCCACGATCCCCCGCGCAGCCATGGCGGGCACCTCGTCGGGACGGGTGGCGTAGAAGGCGTCCTCGGTCTGCAGCAGGCCCACGTGCGCCCCGCCGTGCTGGGCTGCACCGTCGACCAGCGCGCGGGTGACCCCGAAGTCGGGCGCGGGCGCGTACGGAGCGCCGCCGAGGTACATGCGCGTGGTGCCGTCCAGCGGCACCGCCGAGTCCGCCACGATCCGCTCGCCCGGCCGGACCCGGTCGGACACGATCCCCGCGGTGCCGATCCGGACCAGGGTCCGCGCGCCCAACCGGATCAGCTCTTCGACCACGATGGCCAGGCTGGGGCAGCCCATGCCGGTCGTCTGCACCGACACGGGCAGACCCTGGTAGCTGCCGGTGTAGCCGAGCAGGCCCCGGTTGTCGGTGGTCAGGTGGGCGTCGTCCAGAAACGTCTCGGCGACGTGCCGGGCGCGTCCGGGGTCGCCGGGCAGCAGCACGTACGGCGCCAAGCGGTCCGGGTCGGTATGCACGTGGAGTTCCATCGCGCGCAGCGTAGCAGACGCGTCTTCATCCTCGGATTCCCCCGTCGTCGGTGCCGCCCGCCGTGCGCGCCGGTCACGGCAGGGGCGCATGCTAGACTCGGCGCCGATGGACGACCTCCCTGCCCTCCTGGACGCGTGTCGTCAGGCCGCTGGCGCACGCAGCGCGGCGCTGATCGGCGACGACGGCCTGCTGATCGAACGGATCGGCGACGACGAGCCGCCCCGCCTCGGCGGAGACGAAGGCGTCGCGTCGGACGACGTGGCGTGGACCGCCGCGGAAGCGACCGACCTGTGCACCGTCGCCGACCGGCTGGTCGCGGACGCCATGGGCGTAGGCCCGGCCCGCACCGTGTTGGTCCGGACCGGTGAGACCGCCGTGCGCCTGGAGCGGTGCGGCGACGACGCCTTCCTGCTGCTGATCGGAAACGACGGTGCGGCTGGAGGCCCCGTCGCCAGCGACCTGTCCGACGAGCTGCGGATGCGGCTTCGGGAGGCGGTGGCGTGACGTTGCAGGAGCAACTGACCTCGTTGGCGGCCACGCGCGGCGTGCGTCGTTGCGCCGTCGCGAGCCAGGACGGCTTCGTGATCGATGCTGCCGAAGCGGAGACGGGCGGCGCGGAGCGCGGGTCGGCCGAATCGGTCGCCGGTCAGGTTGCTGCCGCGCTGGCTGCCGGGCAGTCGCTGGCAGACCTGTTCGGCGACGGCGAGTTGCGCCAGGCCACCATCGAGTACGAGCACGGTCCGGTCGTGCTGGTGCCGCTGCCCGCTCCGGCGGAAGGGCACGTGGTGGTCGCTGTGCTGGACGATGCGGCCTCGCTCGGTCGGGCCCGGCTGGCGTTGCGACGCTCGCTGGCGACCTTGGCGGAGGCGGTGGCGTCGTGAGCGACGACGATACCCAGAACCCCCGCCGCAAGATCGATCTGAGCCTGGACCCGGCCGTCGCGAAAGGCACCTACGCCAACGCGACGGTGGTCAGCCACGGGCGTCACGAGGTGGTGCTGGACTTCGTGGCGGCGCTGCCCCACCATCGCCCGCAGGTGGTGGCCCGCATGGTCCTGCCGAAGGTGCAGGCGCAGGCCCTGGCCCGGACGCTGACGCGCACCCTGGAGCGTGCCGAGGCGCAGGGACCCACGGTGCCCGGAGCCGCCACGGAACACGAAGACGAGGGCCCCAACTGAACCGGACGCCGCGTCCCGCCGTCGCCTTTTGGAGCGGGCCGATCCCACGCGCGCGCCGACGGGCTCAGGTATACACTGGGGCCGTGCCCGCCCCCGTACGCATCGGACACGGCTCGGACGCCGGCCGGGTGCGCCCCCTGAACGAGGACTACCATCGCGTCTGGCGCTTCGGTTCGGACAAGGATCCGCTGGTGCTGTTGGCGGTGGCGGACGGCATGGGCGGGGCTGCCGCCGGCGAGATCGCCAGCAAGCTGGCGATCGAAGCGTTGGACGACACCGTCCGTCGCTACGTGCGCGAGCGGGAGGCCGGCAATCAGGTGGTCGGCCTGCCCTCGCTGCTGGAAAAGGCGATCCGCCTGGCGAACCGACGGGTGCACGGCGCGGCGCTGGAGCGCCGCACCACGAAGGGGATGGGCACGACCCTCACCTGCGTGGCGATCGAGGCGCGGACCGCGCACGTCGGGCACGTCGGCGATTCGCGCGCCTGGTTGGTGCGGGACGACCGCATCTACCAACTGACGCGCGATCACAGTTGGGTCGAGGAACAGATCGAACGCGGCGTGCTGACCGAGGCGGAGGGTCGCACTCACGCCTGGCGCAACCTGATCACGCGCGCGCTGGGCACCCGCCCGCAGGTGGCGCCCGACACCGCTACGGTCGACCTGGAACCGGGCGACGTGCTGCTGTTGGCCACCGACGGACTGCACGGCGTGGTCGAAGCGGAGGAGATCCTGGCCGAGGTTCGGCGCACCGCCGATCGGCAGACCGCGGTCGACTCCCTGGTCGCGCTCGCCAACGAGCGAGGCGGTCCGGACAACGTGACCGTGGTCGCGGCGGAGGTGCCGTGACGATCGTGGCGCTGGTGGCGGCCGCGGCGGTCAGCGCCGCGCTGGCGTGGCGCATGCCAGCGTGGGGGCACCTGCTGGCGGCGTTGGCGGTCGCCGCCGGGGCGGCGTCGTTGGCGGCGTTGGCGGGCCTCGAGCGGGCGCTGATGCCGCTGGCGTTGCTGGCCGGCGCGGCCGGGTGGCTGATCCCCGCTGGGCCGGGTACCGGGCGGCATCTGCGCGTCGCGCCCCGCAAGGGCGGCCGGGCGGCGGGCGGCAAGGGGGGCCGCGCTCGGAAGGGGGACGACGCGAGCGACGGGGGCTTCGAGGGGGTCGAGGTACCGGGCTTCGACATTCTCGAGAAGGTCGGTTCGGGCGGGATGGCCAGCGTGTATCGCGCCCGCCGTCGCTCGGACGGCACCACGGTCGCGCTCAAGGTGCCGATGGAGCAGTACGTGGCCGACGCGAAGTTCATCCGGCGTTTCCACCGCGAAGCGGAGGTGGCGCAGCGGCTGGATCACGCGAACATCGTGCGGACCTACGAGCACGGCGCGCAGGGCGTGCAGCACTACATGGCGATGGAGTTCGTGGACGGCCGAAGCCTGGAGAGCTACGTCGAGGCGCGCGAGTTGG
>JBBDSD010000346.1:0-3890 GCA_040905065.1 Trueperaceae bacterium
GGCGTTGAACGCGCGCGGGTCGTCCTCCATCGAGGCGATCGCGGCGACCACGGCGTCCAGGGCCGAGCCGCCGGCGTCCAGCACCGCGCTGCCGGCGTCCAGCGCGGCGTGCAAACCGGCCCGGTAGGCGTCGCGCCGTTCCGGACCGATGCGCCCGGCACCGCCGTGGATCAAGAGGGTTGGGGGGATCGCGGTCATGCGTGCACGGTACCCGCGCGGCGAACCCAGGCGACCCGGAGGCGGGCGGTACAGTGCGGGGCGATGCGGCTTCTGGCGTTCTACCTGCTCCTTCTCGCGGCCCAAGGCCTGACGTCGGCCGCGTTCGGGACGCTGCCGGCGCCGGACCTGTTCCTGATCGCGCTCCTGACCGTGCTGGGACGCGTGGCGCCGTGGCAGCTTGTGCTGCTGGGGTACGGCATCGGGCTGCTGCAGGACCTGATCGGGCACGGCACGCTGGGCCTGCACGCCATCGCGCTGGCGGGTGCGGCGCTGGTGGCGACGGTGGTGCGGGGACAGTTGTCCGGCATGGGCATGCTGGAGCGGGTTTTGATCACGATCGCGTCCCAGGCGGGCAAGTGGGTGGTGGCCACCCTGCTGCTGGTGTGGCTGTCGGGCGTACCGGGCGCGCCGGCGACGCTGGCCGCCGTCGCCGTCACGGAGACGGTGCTGACCGTCGCGGTGGCGCTGCTGCTGCTGCCGTGGGGCGAGGCGCTGCTCGAGAAGAGTAAGGTCCTTCGCAAGGAGTTGTTGTGAGGCGCGGCGTCGCGGCAGTGCGCGCGGCGTTGGGCGCAGGGGGGTGGGCGTCGTGATCTCCCGCATGCGGGGCCTGTTGGCCGTGCTGCTCACCGTGCTGGTGGTGTTCACCGGCCGGTTGATGTGGCTGCAGCTGGCGCAGGCCGAGCAGTATGCCGACCTGTCGCTCCAGAACTTCGTGCAGCAACAACGGATCACGCCGTTGCGCGGTCGCATCCTGGCCGCCGATGGCACGGTGCTGGCGGACAACCGCGTAGCGTACGACCTCATGTACTGGGGCGGCGAACTGGACGGCTGGTCGCGACTGCGGCGTCTGCTGGACGTCGAGGGCCCGCCCCGCCCTCCCGACCCGGACGAGCCGGATCAGGTCCGCAACGGGGCGGTGGTGGCGTGGAACATTCCCGACGTGCTGGTGCCCGCGGTCGAGGAGCGTGTGGCCGGCCAGGCGAACCTGTATCTGCGGGAACGGATCGAGCGGCTCTACCCCACGAACCTGGCGGCGCAGGTGGTCGGCTACACCGGTCTGGCCGACCCGGCACGGCATCCCGGTCGGCGCGTCGACGAACTGGTCGGCATGTCCGGACTGGAGTCCGGCCTCGACGACACGCTGTTCGGCGTACCGGGCTTGGAGATGGTCGAGGTCGACTATCGCGGCGTGCCGATCGACACCCAGGAACTCGAGGCAGCCCTGCCCGGCGCGGACGTCGTGACCACGCTGGATCCGGAGGTCCAGCGGGCGGCGGAGGACGCGCTGGCCGGCGCGGTGCGGTACGTCAACGACTACCGGCGCAGCCAGGGCCGACCGGCGGTGGACACCACGCCCGGCGCGCTTCTGGCGATGGACCTTACGAGCGGCGACGTGCTGGCGATGGCGTCGTGGCCCACCTTCGACCAGAACGTGTTCACGCGGCGCCCTAGCGACCCGGACGCGGTGGAGGCGATCTTGGGCGACCGCGATCGCCTGCCGCTGCAGAACCGGGCGATCGAAGCGTTCCCGCCCGCGTCGACCCTCAAGATGCTGACCTCCCACACCCTGCTGCAGGAGGGCTACGTGTCGTCCGCGACGCGCTACGCCTGCAGCGCCAGCGTCAGCTTCGGCGGCATCACCTGGCGCAACTGGGCTACGTACCATCGCGGGCAGTACGACGTGGCGCAGGCGATCGCCGACAGTTGCAACACCTACTTCTGGCACGCGGCGATGGCGACGCCCGCCTTCGGCGACGGGTGGGGACCGTTCATGGAGGCGTGGCACCGCGACGGCGAAGCGTTCGGCTTCGGGACCGCGGTCGGCGTGGACCTGCCGGGCGAGAGGGCGGGTCGCCTGCCCGACCCCGCCTGGACGCGGGAGGTGCGCGACACCGCGTGGTACCCCGGCTACACCCTCAACAGCGTGATCGGGCAGGGCGACGTGCTGGCCACGCCGTTGCAGACGCTGCGCTTCGCCGGCACGCTGGCGTTGCGCGGCGAACGGGTCGAACCCCGCCTAGTGCGCGCCGTGGGCGGCGAGGAGCGTCCGGTGCGCCGCGACACGGTCGAGGGCCGGCACTGGGCCACGCTGCACGACGGGATGCGGCGGATGGTGACCGACTTCGGGAGCAGCGAGGTGATCGGTCCGCGCGCGGGCTTCGGCGTGAACGTGGCGGGGAAGACCGGGACGGCGGAGACCTCGCGCGGGGAGGGGGCCGAGCACGCCTGGTTCATGGCCTATGCGCCCGCGGAGGACCCGCAGATCGCCGTGGTAACGTTCCTTGAACATGCCGGCTCCAGCACGGCGACGGCGGTGCCGGTCGTGCGGGACTTCCTGGCTTCCTACTTCCAACTACCCACGGGGGACGACGAATGAAAGCGCGTGGCATTCGCGGCGGCATTCTGCTCAGTTTCGAACCGGACGACGACGCCGATGCGGTGCGTGCCGCTCTGGACGAGCATCGCGAACTGCTGGAGGGCAAGGTGTCGCTCGAGATCGGGGCGCGCACCGCGACCGACCTGCTGGACGTGGTGCGCACCGCCGTGGACGAGGCGGGGGGCGACCTGACCGACCTTCGTCCCCCCACGCACGTGGCGCAGGCGAAGGGCGAGACGGTGATCCTGGCCAAGACGGTGCGCTCCGGCGGCCGGATCGAATCGACCGGCTCGGTCGTGATTCTGGGCGACGTGAACGCCGGGGCGGAGATCGTGGCCACCGACGACATCATCGTGATCGGCACCCTGCGAGGCCTGGCGCACGCCGGCGCGCACGGCAATCGCAACGCCGTCATCTGGGCGCACGCGATCCGCAGTCCGCAGCTCCGGATCGGGGCGGCGTTGGCGCAGGCGGAAGGCGACGGGTCGGGCGGCCAGGAGCGCGGTCCCGAGGTGGCCCACCTGCGCGAAGGCCAGATCGTGCTGCGTCCTTGGGGCGTGTAGCCCGTCTGCGTGTAGCCCGTGGGCGCGTAGCGCCGGTTCAGGGACGCGGCGGGGGACCCGGCCGCCAGGCGCCGTCCGGGCCGCCGCTCCAGTGCGTCTCGCCTTCGGGCGCGCGCAGCAGGCGTTCCGCCACCGCTTCCAGCGGGATGCGGTAGGCGAACCGGGTCCGCAGCACCCACAGTTCCAGCTCGCGCGCCAACGCGGGCGCGTCGCGGGCCCGCCGTAGGGCGCGCGTCCCGCGCGCGTACGCCAAGGCGCGGTTCATCGCCAGGTCGAACAGCTCGGCCCGCGCGTCGCTCGGTGCGCGGTCCGCGTCCGGACCGGGCGTGCTTGGGTCGTCGCTCGGCATCGGGTCAGACGGCGCGCGGGCGGGCCTCGTAGCCGGCGTCGCGCAGGGCGGCGACCGCGGCGTCGAGGGTGTCGGGATTCTCGAACGCGAGCCGGACGGCGCCGCCCGCCTCGCGGATGGACAGCACCTCGATCTCCTTGATGTTCACCCCCGCCGCGCCGCAGGCAGCGGTGATCTTCGCCAGCTGGCCCGGCACGTCCGGCACCGCCAGCACCACCTCGGGCCTGGGCGGCAGCAGGCTGCGGCGCACGATCGGAATCCCGTCGCGCACGCGCTTGGCGTCGCGCGCGTCGTCCAACAGTGCCTCCGGGTCGTCCAAGTGGCCCTCCAGGCGGGCCAGGGCGGCGCGGTACCCCAGCAGGGCGGCGCGGACCGCGGCGGC
>JBBDSD010000347.1:0-3883 GCA_040905065.1 Trueperaceae bacterium
AGCGTACCGGCGGTCGCGAAGGCGATCGGCGCGACCAGCACGGTGGTGGCGGTGTTCGAGATCGCCTGGCTCAGCGTCGACGTCAGCAGGAACAACGCCGCCATCACCGCCAACGGCCCGGCGTCGCCGAGGAGGCTGGCCAGTCCGCCGGTGAGGGCCGCGAGGCCGCCGGTCACCTCCAACGCCGTCGCCATCGGCAGCACGGCCGCGATCAGGACCACCGTCTCCCAGTGGATGGCGCGGTACGCCTCGGCCGGACGGACGGCGCCGAGCGCCATCATGGCGAACGCGGCCGCCAGCACCGCGACCACGTTCGACGCGAGCCCCAACGTCATCACGACCAGCATCGCCGCCAGAACCAAGGTCGCCAGTGGGGCGCGGCGCGTGTCGCGCGCGAACCGCTCCCACTCGCGCGGGGTGCCCACCGGGATCAGGTCGTCCGGGTGGCGCACCAGGCGTCGTTGCGCGTCCGGTCCGCCCGCCAGCAACGCCAGGTCGCCGGCCTCGATCGTCCAATCGGCCAGGTCGCGCCCGTGCACCAGCCTGTCGCCGCGGCGCATCGCCACCACCGTGGCGTGGGTCCGGTCCCGCAAGCGGCCTTCGCGCAGCGGTTGTCCGACGTACGACGAGCGCGGCGGGAACAGGCCCTCGATCAGCATCGCGGAGGTCGGCAACGAGGGGCGGTCGGGACCGATCGAGGCGGCGAGGCGCTCCTCCTCGATCCGCTGCAGCGCGTCCGGTTCGGCCAGCAGGTGCAGTACGTCGCCGGCGCGCAGCAGGCTGCTGGGTTCGGCCCGGCGGACGCGGCGACCGTCGGTGGTGTCGCTCTCGATCGCGAGGACGGTGGCGCCGGTCGTGCTGCGCAGTTCGCTGGCCGCCAGGGTCCGGTCGCGCAGGTCGGAGTCCGGTCCGATGCGCACCGGGTGCAGGCGGTCCTCGACCTGGTAGCTCGCGGCCAGGTCGTGCATCGTGGGCGCGCGACCACCGTCGTCGTCGGAACCGTCGGGAAGGAGGCGCCGGCCGACGGTGGCCATGTACGTCACGCCGATCGCCAGCATGACCAGGCCGACTGGGGTGAAGGCGAAGAAACCGAACGGTTCTCGTCCCGCCTGATGCAGTTGGTCGGCGACCACCAGATTGGGCGGCGTGCCGATCAGGGTGAGCATGCCGCCCAGCAGGCTGCCGAACGCCAGCGGCATCAGGAGCTTGCCGGGGGCGAGGTCCGCCCTGCGCGCCAGCCCGATCACCACCGGCAGCAGCACGGCGACGGTGCCGGTGGAGGAGAGGAACGCCGAGAGGAGCGCGGCGATCAGCATGGTGACCACGGTCAGCCGGATCGGGGTGCGGCCGGCCAGGCGGCCCAGCACGTCGCCAAGCCGGTCGGCCACGCCGGTCTGGAACAGGCCGGCGCCGACCACGAACAGGCCGGCGATCATCAACGTGATCGGTTCTGCGAAGCCGGCCAGCGCCTGCGCTGGATCCAGCACGCCGGGGATCGCCAGCGCCAACAGGGCCGCGCCGGCGACCAGGTCCAGGCGGAACCGGTCGCTGGCGAACGCTGCGAACATCACGGCCAGGACCAGGTAGACGTAGCCGGCTTCGCTCAGGCCGCTCCGCCTCCCCCCGCGGCTCCGTCGTCGCCGTCGTCGGCGCTGCCGTCGGCGCTGCCGTCGGCGTGTGCGTCGGCGGTTTCGGCCTCGTCGCTTCCGGCGGGCGGTTCCGGTGCGGGTCGCAGGTCCAGCCCGTTGAAGGCGCCGGCGGCAGCCTCGGGGCCGTGGGCGATCAGGCGCTCCACGGCGTCGGCGGCCGCACCGACGACGGAGTCCAGCAGCTCGGCCTCGTCGTCGCGGAAGCGGGAGAGCACCCAGCGATCGACCGCCCACTGGGGCGGTGGGCGGTCGATGCCGATCTTGAGGCGGTGGAAGTCGGGACCGAGACGACCGATCACGTCGCGCACCCCGCGCTGTCCGCCGGCGCCGCCGCCGCTTCGCAGACGGATCCGCCCGAGCGGCAGGTCCAGATCGTCGTGCACGACCACGATCGATTGCGGTTCGATGCCGTTCCGGGTGGCGGCGGCCTGCACCGCCACGCCGGACAGGTTCATGAAGGTGGTCGGCTTGAGCAGGCGGACGGTGCCTACGCGCGCCTCGTCGCCGTGGCGGGTCGATCGGAACGGTGCGGCGTGGCGCCGCGCCAGTTCGTCGACGACGAGGAACCCGGCGTTATGCCGGGTTCCCGCGTACTTCGGACCCGGATTGCCGAGTCCGACCACCAGGCGCACGTACGGCCGACCTCAGCTCTCGTCGTCCTTGGTCGCGTCGTCGTCCGAGGCGCCTTCGCCTTCCTCGTCGCCCTCGCCGATGACCTCCGGCTCGACCTCGTCGGTCGCGATCTCTTCCTCTTCGACCTCCTGCCGCGGCGGCAGGATCGTGACCAGGGTCAGTTCCGGCTCGTCCAGCAGCTCCGCGGTCTGGGGCAGACGGTGGGCCACGTCGCCGATGTGGACGGCGTCGCCGATCTCGAGCGGGGTCAGGTCGATGACTAGGTTCTCGGGAATGTCGCGCGGCAGGACGGAGATGTTGATCTCGCGGCGCTGGATGTCCAGCTGACCGTCCTCCTTCTGGCCGGCGGAGGTGCCTTCGAACACGAGCCGTACCGCCACGTCCAGCTTCTGGCCCTTCGTGATGGCGAAGAAGTCGACGTGCTGCGGCACGCGCTTGCGCTTGTCCATCTGCACTTCGCGGACCAGCACGGCGTGCGTGTCGCCGTCGACCTCGAGGTCGATCAGGTTCGAGGTGCCCTGCTGCCGGAAGGTCTTGTCGAACGCCTTCATGTCGATCGACACGGACAGGTTCAGACCGGAGTTGTACACCACCGCGGGCAGGCGTCCTTCGCGGCGGAGCGCCGACGAACCGCCGGGCGTGCGCTTGTGGGCTTCGAGCTTCATGCGTGCCTCCTGTGGCGGCCGGGCGCCGCCGATCGTGCGCGCCGAGTGCGTGCGCGCGTCGCAACACGCGAGCATACTTCGGATCCGGTCCCAGGGGCAAGCGCGCGCTTCCGTTCAAGCGGCTTGGGGAGTGGCAAAGCCGGGCCCAACGAATCTCAGGTCAACAAAATCAAACGTCACTCATTCGCCACAAGGTGTCTTGGGTGTGGGTACAACATCTGAGTGTCGAAGAGCTTGGTCAGGCGACGCATGTACGAAATGGAAATATGGGTACGCATTCGCTACCGAAGTCCTGGACCGACGGGCCTGTCAAGAGCGGGGATAGGCTCACGCCTCTGGATGCCCACACCGTATCCGTACCAAATGCCGGGGGTTGAATCGATCCCGTTCGCTGTCGTGGACCGCAAATTCACTGTGCCTAACACGTACGACGCGACAGCCCCTTCAGTCAACGACAACACAGTAATCTGTGTATCTAGGCATTATCGGCTGTATCCAGCCGATCACGCCCACAAAGCCCGCCCCACACGCAACAAGCCCAACGACTGTGCCTCGTCACTGTCGAACGCGAGTCGAGAATCGGTTCCATTTTTGACCGGATGAATTCGGCTAGTCCCATGTTCATTGGCATCGCCCTGGCTCCTCACCGAGTGACGCGTCCCGACCGGAATGCAAGACTCAACCCACGGTGTACACCAACGACGGCGTTCCGTCGGTGACTGAACGCCTCGACGCGGCTGTTGCGCGACGTCGATCCGTCCAGGCGGCGAAGCGTCATCGCCAGCGAGCTGCTGTTCGCGGTGGGCGTGCTGATCGGTTCCTGTTCGTGGGTCAGGCGATCCTGGACTTCCTGGGCTTGCAGCGCGAGTCGGTCACGATCGCGGACGGGATCGTGCTGGGCATCAGGGATCCCGCGGCAACGCTACGATCTGACGC
>JBBDSD010000348.1:0-3870 GCA_040905065.1 Trueperaceae bacterium
GTCCCCTCGCGCAGGAAGGCGGCGCGGGCGGCGTGCAGCAGTGCCTGCGCGTCGTCGGGACCTGCCTCGAGGGCGGCTGCGGCGGCCTCGTAGAACGTCTCTACGTCGCCGGCCGTGAGAGCGACGCCGGCGCGGGCGATCTGGAGCGCGCACCAGCCCGGCTGCCTTCGCGCGAGGCGCGTCAGTTCGGCCACCGCGTCGCTCCTGCGACGCACCGCCGAAACCCGCGCACGCTCGAACGCCAGCAGGTCCTTCCTCGGTAGCTCGCGCCAGCCGGGCCCGTGGTTGCGCAGCATCTCGGCCTCGACGTCGATCGCCTCGTTCAGGTCGCCGCCGGTGCGCTGCAGCAGCCGCTCGGCGTGCACGATCATGCCTAGCTCGAAATAGGCCTGCTGCAGTGCCTCGGCGCGGTCCAGGTCGCGGCCGCGGCGCTCGGCGAACTCGAGATGCTCGAGCGCCTCGGCGGTCCGATCCGCGTCGAGGAGGCTCACGCCGTAGGCGTAGCGCACGCGCGGGTCCTTGGCGTACTTGCGGACCAGGACCGCGAGCGCGTCGAGGCCCTCGTCCAGGTCGTCCTCCGAAAGCTCCATGGCGGCGTCGAGCTTGGCGGGTGGGCAGAGGCGAGGCATGTGGCGATGGTAGCCGACGGTGCCCTGAGCTTCGTCCGCTAGTCTGAAGTTGGACCGTTGGTGGACGCTTCCGCAAGTGCGCGCGGCACTCGCGATCCTTGTACGTGCGCCTGGTCGTAACCACGTGCTTGCCACTTCGATTCGCACCTCAGCGATGCCGGAAAGCCGTGCGATGCGACTGCTGGACACCGCGGCCTCGTGAAGCATCAGCGTGGAATCCAGGATCGGTAGGACCGCGACCAGGCCACCGGCCCCAGTAGAACGCCTCTTCGGCGAGCATGTGCGAGCGTCCGCTCCAGGTCACGGCAAGCAGTCCACCCGCGTCCGGCGCGCTCATAGTCGCAGGCCACTCGCGTACCTCGGGGCTCGAGGCGTGCGGGCACCCGTCTTACCGTTCCGACGATCCCGGGGATCGCGCCGTCCTGCCCCACCCCACCCTTGCGCCCCTGCGTCCCGTCGTTCTACTATGAAAAACAAGCAATCCGCATCGTGAACCGACGAAGGGATCTCGACCGTGACCTCCGATCGCTCCGACCCGCACCGTCGTATCGCCCGTCCGCACGCGGAATCGGGAGGAGTCTCCCCCGACCGCATGGGAACGGTGGCGGTCCTCGACAAGGCGATCCTGGTGCTGGAGGCCATGGACCGCCTGGCGAAGCCGCTCGCGCTTCGCGACATCGCCGAGGCGACCGGCCTTCCGAAGGCGACCGTCCACCGGATCCTGCACACGCTGCACGGACGCGGGTACGTGGCGCAGGACGACCTCGCGGGCGCCTACCGCCTCACGCCGCGCCTTGCCGCGCTCGGCCGTGCCGGCCAGACGAGCGGCCTGATCGCGCGCGCCGAACCGTTTCTGGAACGCCTCCACGCCACCTTCGACGAGACGACGAACCTGGGCGTCCTCGAAGACGACCGCGTCGTGTACCTCAGGAGCATCGAAACCACGCGCCCCCTCCGCTGGATCGTCCAACCCGGCAGCAGCGACGCCTTCTACAGCACGGCGCTCGGGCGGGCCGTCGCGGCGTTCCTCCCGGACCGTGAGCGAGAGTCCCTGCTCGCGCTCGGTCCGTTCGAGGCCCGCACGCCCGACACGCCGACCGATCCCAAGCGCCTGCGGTCGATCCTCGAGGAGGTGCGCGCACGCGGTTGGGCCCTCGACGACCAGCACAACGACTCCGGCGTCGCCTGCGTCGCCGTACCCCTATTGGACGACGATCGGCCCGTCGCCGCGATCAGCGTGGCCGTACCGCACAACCGCTTGGACGAGAACCGACTGAAGAGCCTCGTTCCGGAGTTGTTGGCGGTGGCGGCCGACTGGCAGTCGGGCGATGCGTCCGCTGGTGACCGTCCCGCACCGACCGCCCACCCCCGAACGTAGGGCGCCAACGACGCCTCGACGAATCCCTCGATCCCAAACCCGAGGAGCCCAGTCCTGTGACCGATTACCCGAAATCCCAAGCCTGGTACGAGCGCGCCCGGCACTCGTTGGCCGCAGGCGTGAGCAGTCAGTTCCGTGCCGCGAAGCCGCATCCGATGTTCTACGAACGCGCCGAAGGCGCGTACATCTGGGACGTCGACGGCAACCGCTACCTCGACTTCGCCCTGTCCCAAGGACCGATGATCCTGGGGCACTCGCACCCGAAAGTCCTGGACGAGATGATCACGGCGCTGCGCAAAGGGCAGTTGTTCGCGGGGCAGCACGAACAGGAGGTGCAGTTGGCCGAGGCGCTGGTGCGCTTGATCCCCTCGGCCGAACGGGTCCGCTTCAGCAGCACCGGCTCCGAGGCCGACCACGCCGTCATCCGCATGGCGCGCTTTCATACCGGTCGGCCCCTGATCGTCAAGTTCGAGGGGCACTACCACGGGTGGTTGGACGGGGTGTCGTACAGCGTGAACCCCACCCTCGAGCAGGCTGGACCGGCCGCGTCCCCCAACGCCGTGCCGTGGGGCGGCGGTGTGCCGAAGCGGGACGCCGAAGGCCTGCTGATTCTCCCCTGGAACGACATCGCAGCCGTCGCCGACGCCTTCGCCAAGCATGGTGACCGTATCGCCGGCGTGATCACCGAGCCGATCATGTGCAACCAAGGCTGCATCGAGCCGGATCCCGGCTTCCTGCAGGCGCTGCGCGACCTCTGCGACGCGCACGATGCGGCACTGATCTTCGACGAGATCATCACCGGTTTCCGCATCGACCTCGGCGGCGCGCAGGCGCACTACGGCGTCGTGCCCGACCTGGCGGTCTTCGGCAAGGCGCTCGGATCGGGCCAGCCGATCAGCGCTCTGGTCGGAAAAGCTCGCTGGTTCGAGGGAATCGAGAGGAACGAGCTTTATCACGCCGGCACGTTGAACAGCAATCAATCGGCCGTAGCCGCGGCACTGGCGACCGTGCACCTTCTCGAGGAGGACGACCGTGCCGCCCACCGCACCATCGTGCGCCTCGGAACCCGCCTGCGGGACGGCCTCGCCGAGCTCGGTCGCTCCTCGCCACTCCCGTTCGTGACGCAGGGTCCCGGCCCGATGTTCCACGCCGGCTTCCTTTCCGGCGACGGTCCGGTCCGGTCCTACCGCGACGTGCTGCGCTACGACGCCGCGGCGTACGGGCGCTTCACGGCAGCCATGGCCCGCCGCGGCGTGCGCGTGATCGGCCGTGGCCTCTGGTACGTGTCGGCCGTGCACGACGACGCCAGCATCGACCACGCCCTCGACGCGGCCTCCGCGGTGCTCGACGACATGGCCTCCGCCGAGGCGCAGGCGTGAACCGTCCTCCCCGCGTGGCCTTGGCCGGCCTGTTCCACGAGACGCACGTCTTCTTGGATGGAACCACGGGATTGGACGCGTTCGCTAGGCGCGTCGGCACCGAGATTCTCGGAGCCCGTGGGGACGGGTCGCCGCTGGACGGCGTCCTCGAGGTCGCCGAGCGACACGGCTGGAACCTGATCCCGACCGTCGACCTTCGAGCGACGCCCAGCGCCACCGCCGAGGACTCGGCCGTGGAAGCGTTCTGGACGGACCTGAAGTCCGGCGTCGACGAGGCGCGCGAAGCCGGAGGCCTCGACGCGCTGTTCCTGGTGCTGCACGGCGCAATGGCATCCGTGTCGCATCCCGACGTGGAGGGCGAGATCCTCGCCCGACTCGCGGAGCACCTGGGGACCGGGCGCCCGCCGGTGTTCGGCGTGCTCGATCTGCACGCGAACATCGGGCCGCTCGGCGCGCGGCGCGTCGACGCGCTGCTCGCCTACCG
>JBBDSD010000349.1:0-1387 GCA_040905065.1 Trueperaceae bacterium
GCCGGCCACGAAGGCTCGAAGCGCTTCGGGCGCGTGCTCGTGGCCGTCGCGTTTGGTCTGCAGGAACTCCGGTAGATGCACGTGGCCCCGAGTCTAGCGCGTCGGCGACGCGGGAGGGCGCTCGGCGGCGGTCGCGGTGCGTGCGCCCCAAGCGGGCGTTCAGCCGCTGCGGCCCGCCAGAGCGGCGCGGGCCTCGCCGATCTCGTTCCACGGCACCGTGCGGTCGCCGCGCTGCAGCGTCGTCTCGTGCCCTTTACCGGCCAGCAGGACCACGTCGCCCGGGCGGGCCTCGGCGATCGCGGTCCGGATCGCCTCCGACCGGTCGGGGATCCGCAGCACGTCGCGCCCGATCGTGCCGCCCGCTTCGCGTGCGCCCGCCGCCATGGCGTCCAGGATCGCGTCGAGATCCTCGCCGCGATGATCCTCTTCGGTCAGGATCGCCAGGCCGGCGCCGGACGCGGCGGCCGCGCCCAACGGACCGCGCTTGGCCGGGTCGCGCTCGCCCGCGGCGCCGATCACCACGATGGTGCGCCCGGTCGGCGTCAGCGCGCGCAACGCCGTTTCCAACGCCGGTGCGGTGTGCGCGAAGTCGCAGACCACCGCGAACGGGGTCGCTTGCACCACCTGCATGCGACCGGGAACGCCGGGAAAGGTGGCGAGACGCCGAACCGCTCGGTCCAGGTCCAGTCCCTCGAGCGACGCGGCGGCCAGGGCCGCCAGGGCGTTGTGCGCGTTGAAGGCGCCGACCATCGGCACCACCGCTTCGCGCGCGCGGCCGTCCGGCGGCACGAACCGAAACGCCAAGCGACCGGGGGAGGGGCGCACCTCCAGCAGGCGCCAGGCCGCGTCAACGTGCGCGCCGTACGGCACCGGTTCGGGCGAGGCGGACGCGAAGGCGTCGTAGTGCGCGTCGTCCCGGTTCAGCACCGCGACCGGGGCCCGCCGGATCAACGATTGTTTCGCTTCCAGGTAGCCCGCCAGGTCGCCGTGGAAGTCCAGGTGCTCGGGCGTCAGGTTGGTCCACACCGCCGCCGCGTAGCGCACGTGGTCCAGCCGCCCCAGCGCCAGGCCGTGCGAGCTGGACTCGAGCACCACCCGCGTCGCGCCGGCCTCGACGGCGCGGGCCAGGAACGTCTGCACCTCGGTCGCTTCGGGCGTGGTGAACCCGCCCGCGCCCGGCAGGGCCGTCTCGCCCAGGCGCATCAGCGCCGTCGACGCCAGTCCGGTCGGGGCCAGCTCCTGCAGCAGCCACCAGAGCAGCACGGCGGTGGTGGTCTTCCCGTCCGTCCCGGTCACCCCCAGCACGCGCGTGCGGTGCGAAGGATCGCCGTGCACCGTGGCGGCAAGCGCCGCCTGGTGGCCGGCTCCACCGACTACAAAGCAACCG
>JBBDSD010000349.1:1397-3867 GCA_040905065.1 Trueperaceae bacterium
GGGGGGGAATGCGCCGCCACCGCGGCGCGGGCGTCGGCGACCGCCAGGTACGGTGCGCCCGCGAGCGCGCGGTGCAGCGCGGGGTCCGGTGGCTCGGGGCGGGACCCGACCACCGCGACGGCGCCGGCCCGGACCGCGTCGGCGACGAAGTCGTGCCCGTCGAAGCGCGCTCCGGTGCGCGCCACGAAGAGGCTGCCCGGCACGGCGCGGCGGGCGTCCTGCACCACGTCGGTCACGACCGTGTCGGGAAGTCGGTCGGCCGCGTCGGCGCGGCCCGGTAGGGCGCGGCGGATCAGATCGCGCAGGCGCACGGGCTGCTCGCTCTCAACCGCGGACCAGCGGCGGAACCAGGCCGAACGGTTCCAGCCGCTCGTACACGGCGCGCAGGTCGCTCGCGTTGCGGACGAAGTCCAGATCGTCCGCCGGCAGCACCACCACGCGCGACTGGGCGTACCCGTCGGCGAACGCGTCGTACAGCTCGTTCAGGCGCGTCAGGTAGCCGGGGTCGATCGACGCTTCGTAGTCGCGGCCGCGCAGCGCGATGCGGCGGAGCAAGGTGGGGACCGAGGCCCGCAGGTAGATCAGCAGGTCGGGCGGGCGCAGGGTGGCGGCGATCGCCTCGTACATCCGCAGGTAGGCGTCGTGATCCCGGTCGCTCAGGATCCCTTCGCGCCACAGGTTGCGCGCGAAGATGGCGGCGTCCTCGTACACGGTGCGGTCCTGGATCACCCGCTCGCCCGGGTTCACCTGCCGCAGGTGCTGGCGCAGGCGCTCCGCCAGGAAGAACATCTGCGAGTGGAACGCCCAGCGGGGCATGTCGCGATAGAAGTCGGGCAGGTACGGATTGTCGTCCACCGCCTCGTAGATCGGCTGCAGCTGGTAGCGTTCCGAGAGGATGCGCGTCAGGCTGCTCTTGCCGACGCCGATGTTGCCGGCGATCGCCACGTACATCAGGCCGCCACGCGCGCCAAGTCCAGCACCTCGCGCACGATCGCTTCACGGTCCTCTTCCGACGCTACGAAGTCGACGTCGGTCGCTTCGATCACGTGCAGGGGGCGATCGAAGTGCGCGAAGTAGGCGTCGTACGCGTCGCCCAGGCGGCGCAGGTAGGCCGGGTCCATGCCGGTCTCGAACGTACGGCCGCGCTTCGCGATCCTTTCGAGCAGCAGCTCCGGGTCTGCCCGCAGGTACACGACCAGGTCGGGCGGCTGCAGCTTCGGTCGCAGGCTACGGTAGAGGTCCTGGTACAGCTCCCACTCGGCACCGTGCAGGTTCAGGCTGGCGAAGATCCAGTCCTTGTCGAACAGGTAGTCGGCCACGGTGTGCCGGGCGAACAGCGACCCCTGCTCCAGCTCCTGCGACTGCTTGTAGCGCGACAGCAGGAAGAACGCTTGCGTGTTGAACGCGAACCGTTCGGGGTCTTGGTAGAAGCGAGCCAGGAACGGGTTCTCCTCGACCACCTCGAGCACCAACCGAGCTCCGACGCGGTCGGACAGTAGGCGTGCCAGACTCGATTTTCCGACCCCGATCGGGCCCTCCACCACGATGCTCGCCATACGCACGACCGCCCTTCCGACGGCCAAGGATACCCCACGGTCGGCCCCCGCTTCCGTGCGGGGTCGGCAGGCCGCGTGGACCGTGCTATCCTCATATTCAGGACATGGAAGAAGACGACTTGCCTCCCAGTCGACCGCGAATCCGGTCGTTCCTCCCGTACCTGCTCCTCCCGCTGATCCTCGCGCCGATGATGGCGCTTGCGCAGTCGCCGGCCGACGCCGGCGGCGTTTCCGTGGGTCAGATCGTGCTGCTGGTGATCCTGCTGCTCCTGTCGGGTTTGATGTCCGGATCGGAGACGGCGCTCACGGCGCTGGGCGAATGGAAGATCCGGCAGCTGCGCGAAGACGGGTTGGACCCGAGCGGTGCCTTCGCGCACCTGGAGCGGGAACCGACCCGCTTCATCACCACCCTGCTGATCGGCAACAACCTGGCCAACATCGCCGCCACGGCGTTGGTGACGCAGATCAGCATCCAGCTGTCGCGCGAGATCGGCTTCTCCGAGTCGCTCGCCGTGGGCTACGCGACCGGCGTGATGACGCTGCTGGTGCTGGTGGTCGGCGAGATCACGCCCAAGTCGATCGCCGTGCACAATCCGGTCGGCTTCAGCCGCCTGGTGATCCGCCCGGTCTGGATCCTGTCGGTCGTGCTCTACCCGGTCGGGCGCGCGTTCGCGTGGATCACGACCGGCATCCTGCGGCTGTTTCGGATCGAGGCGACCTCCAGCCCGCTCATCACCGAGAACGAGCTGCGCCTGATGCTTCGCAGCGCCGAGGAGTACGGCGTGATCGAGGAGCAGGAGGAGCGCATGATCAAGGGCATCATCGATCTCGAGGAGACGGTGGTGCGCGAGGTGATGACGCCCCGCGAGGACATGGTCGCGCTGCGCGACCACGCGCGCCAGGACGAGCTCCTC
>JBBDSD010000350.1:0-3867 GCA_040905065.1 Trueperaceae bacterium
GAATTCCCAGAACTCCGGCGTCGCCTCGATCAGCGCCTTGGCATCGACATAGGGAATGCGGAAGCGCTGCACATGCGGCATCAAATCCTGGAAGCGGCCGGGCCGCGACCAGTCCTCCTTGTTGGGCGGCGCGCCGCCCACGCCCCCTACGGAGGTAGGCGGCGCGCGTTCGTGACGCCCGCCGGCCCCGGTGGGCGTCGCCCCGTACCGGGCCCCTGGCTCCGTCCGTTCTCGCCCTCCGCCCGCCTCGTTCCCGTTCGTTCCCCCGCTCCACGCCCCCCCGAGCCAACCCCCCGAGGAGACCGATGCGCCACGACCGACCGAAGAACCTGTACGACAAGGTGTGGGACGCCCACGCCGTGCGCGACCTGGACAGCGGCGCTACGCAGTTGCTGATCGGCGCGCACATGATCCACGAGGTCACCAGCCCCCAAGCGTTCGGCATGCTGGACGACCTGGATTTGCCGGTACGCATGCCGGAACGCACCTTCGCCACCGTGGACCACATCGTGCCCACCCATAGTCGCGAGGAGCCGTTCGAGGATCCCCTGGCGGACGAGATGATCCGCGCCCTGCGCCGCAACTGCGAGCGGCACGGCATCACCCTCTTCGACCTGCACAGCGGCCACCAGGGCATCGTGCACATGGTGGGACCGGAACAGGGCATCACCCAACCGGGCACCACCGTCGTCTGCGGCGACAGCCATACCAGCACGCACGGCGCGTTCGGCGCGATCGCGTTCGGGATCGGCACCAGCCAGGTGCGCGACGTGCTGGCGACGCAGACGCTGGCGATGAACCGGCTCAAGGTGCGCCGCATCCAGGTCGACGGCGAGCTGCAACCCGGCGTGTACGCCAAGGACGTCATCCTGCACGTCATCCGGACCCTGGGCGTGAACGGCGGCACCGGCTACGCCTACGAGTACGCCGGCGAGGTGTTCGATCGCATGTCGATGGAGGAACGGATGACGGTGTGCAACATGTCGATCGAGGGCGGCGCCCGCTGCGGTTACGTGAACCCCGACGACACCACCTTCGCCTACCTCGAGGGCCGACCGTACGCCCCCTACGGCGCGGCCTGGGACGAGGCGGTCGCCCGCTGGCGCTCGCTGGCGTCGGACCCAGACTGCGCCTACGACGACGTGGTCACCATCGATGCGGCCACGATCGTGCCGACCGTCACCTGGGGCATCAACCCCGGCCAAGCGATCTTCATCGACGAGACGGTGCCCGATCCCGCGCAGGCGCGCAACGCGGCAGAGCGGGCCTCGACCGAGGAGGCGATCGCGCACATGCAGCTGACGCCCGGGGCGCCGATCGCCGGCACGAAGGTCGACGTCGCCTTCTTCGGCAGCTGCACCAACGGACGCCTCGGCGACTTCGTCGAAGCGGCCCGCGTGCTGCGCGGACGCAAAGTGGCGGACGACGTGCACGCGATCGCCGTGCCCGGCTCCCAGCTGGTCAAGGCGGAGTGCGAACGGCTCGGCATCGACCGCGTCTTCCGCGACGCCGGCTTCGAGTGGCGCGAAGCCGGCTGCTCGATGTGCCTGGCGATGAACCCCGACAAGCTGCTGGGCGATCAACTCTGCGCCAGCACCAGCAACCGCAACTTCAAGGGCCGCCAAGGCAGCCCTACCGGTAGGACGGTGCTGATGAGCCCGGTGATGGTGATGGCCGCCGCCGTGACCGGCCGGATCACCGACGCCCGCACCCTCTTCGGCGCCCCGCAGGAGGTGGTCGCATGAACGGCCTGCCCCCCGTCCGCTCCGTGCGCGGCACCGCCGTGGTCGTGCCCGGCAACGACGTCGACACCGACCGCATCGTGCCCGCCCGCTACCTGAAGTGCGTCACCTTCGACGCGCTCGGTCCGCAACTGTTCTACGACGAGCGCTACGACGAGAACGGCGCGCCGAAGGACCACCCGCTGAACCGCCCCGGCGCCGACGAGGCCAAGATCCTGATCTGCGGTGCGAACTTCGGGTGCGGCAGTAGCCGCGAGCACGCTCCGCAATCGATCCACAAGGCCGGCTTCCGCGCCCTGATCGGCGGCAGTTTCGCCGAGATCTTCTTCGGCAACGCCACCACCCTCGGCATGCCTTGCGTGACGCTGGACCCCGAGGGCATGGCCAGCCTACGGGCGGCCGTCCAGCGCGAGCCGGAGCTGGAGGTCGAGGTGAACGTGGAGGCGCGCCAGGTGCGCGCCGGCGAGCACGTCTTCCCTGCCCACCTGCCGGACGGTACGCGCGGCGCCCTGCTGGAGGGCCGCTGGGACGCGCTGACCGACCTGCTGACGGCCGACGCCGAGATCGAAGCCACCGCCCGCCGCCTCGGCTACCTGCCGAGCGGCGCCTGAGGGGAGTTCGCGCATGCTGAGCGAACACCGCATCGCCGTCCTGCCCGGCGACTTCATCGGTCCCGAGGTGATCGACGCCACGCTGGCGCTGCTGGACGCCCTCGCCCCGCGGCACGACGTGCGCTTCGCCTTCGAACGCCATCCGTTCGGCGGCGCCGCCATCGACGCGCACGGCGAACCGCTCCCCACCGTCACGCGCGAGGCGTGCAGCGCCGCCGACGCGGTGCTGATGGGATCGGCCGGAGGACCGCAGGACCACCCCTGGAACCGGCTGCCCCGCGAGAAACGGGTCGAGAGCGGAATCCTGGGTTTGCGCAAGCACCTGGGCGTGTACGCCAACCTGCGTCCCGTGACGGTGTTCGACGGCCTGGAGCACCTGAGTCCGCTCAAGGAAGAGGTGGCCCGCGGCACCGACCTGCTGATCGTGCGCGAACTGACGGGCGGCATCTACTTCGGCACGCCGTCGGAAGCGACCCACGAACGCGGCGTGTCCACCATGGTCTACCGGCGACCGGAGGTCGAGCGCATCGCCCGCGTCGCCTTCGACGCGGCCCGCGGTCGCGGCGGCACCGTCGTCAGCGTCGACAAGGCCAACGTGCTGGACGTGTCGCAGTTCTGGCGCGACGTGGTGATCGGCGTGGCGGAGAGCGAGTATCCGGACGTGACGCTCGATCACCTCTACGTCGACAACGCCGCCATGCAGATCGCGCGGGATCCGCGCCAGTTCGACGTGATCGTGACCGGCAACCTGTTCGGCGACATCCTCTCCGACCTCGCGGCCGTCATTCCCGGGTCGTTGGGGCTGCTGCCCTCCGCCAGCCTTGGGGGCGAGGTGGGCCTGTTCGAGCCGGTCCACGGCAGTGCGCCCGACATCGCCGGACGCGGTCTGGCCAACCCGGTCGGCACCATGCTCAGCGCGGCGATGATGCTACGGCACGGCCTGGACCGACCAAACGCGGCGGACCACGTGGTGCACGCCGTCCGCACGGCGCTGGCCGACGACCCCACCCAGGATCTGGGGGGATCGCGCGGCACCGACGCCTTCACCGACGCCGTGATCCGAGCGCTGCCGGTGCGGAGCGAGGCGCCCACGTGAAAGATTCCGTCCGGCCGACCGGGCGGCCGGACGCGCTGCGGTCCGCCCGACGCGTAGCAGGGTTCGAGACCAGCGTGTTCGCAGTCTACGCGCAGCTGGCGCACGAGCACGGAGCGATCGACCTCGGGCAGGGCTTCCCCGCCGACGGACCGCCCGATTTCGTGCGGGCGTTCCTGCGCGATGCGGCCGACGGTCCGCAGCAGTACGCCCCCATGGCGGGACTGCCGTCGCTCCGGCGCGAGATCGCCGAGGACCACGGCCGCTGGACCGGTCGCGACCTCGATCCCGACGGGGAGGTGCTGGTCACGGTCGGCGCGACCGAAGCGTTGTTCGCGTCGTTCCAGGCGCTGATCGATCCCGGCGACGAAGTGATCGTGTTCGAGCCGTTCTACGACGCCTACCCCGCAGCGATCGGCAT
>JBBDSD010000351.1:0-3820 GCA_040905065.1 Trueperaceae bacterium
CGTTCGCCGATCTGGACGCCTTCGCGGACCTGGACGGCGTCGCGGTCCGCACCGAGATCGACGACGCGTCCGGCGTGCTGTTGCTCGCCGACGACGGCACGCTGTTGGGCGAGCGCTACCCGAGCAGCCAGCTGGGCGAGGTCACCGTGCGCTACGACGACCTGCACGACGTCGGCGGCGTGCTGCTCCCGTTCGCCAGCGAAGTGTACGCCAACGGCGGCCTGGCCATGCGGACCGAGACGCACGAGATCCAGCTGGACGTCACGTTCGACGACTCCGACTTCGCCCTGCCGGAGGGCGCCGATCTCTGAGCGTCGTGGCGCGCGCGGCGGAGCGAGCCACGCAGGCACGCCCCGCTGGGCGCGGATCCCGCAGGTCCCGCAGGTCCCGCAGGTCCCGACGCTGGGCCTGGGCCTGGGCATGGGCCTGGGCCTGGCCCTGGCCCTGACCCTCGCCGCGAGCCTGACGCTCGGAGCCGCCACGGCGGAGTCGCCCGCGCTGGACCTGTTCGACGAGGCCGCCTACCACCTGACGCTGCAGTACGGCGGCTTCGCCGACCCCCCGCCGGCCGACCTCGCCCCCGACCTGCGGGCCGCGCTGGCGGACGCCTGCGAGGCGGGGGCGGAGGCGTGCACGCCTAGCGACGGTGCGGACGCCGTGCGCGATCTGGTCGACGCGCTGGACGACGGTCACACCGCCTACCTGGATCCCGACGCCTTCGCCGCTCTGACGCGCCGCCTGAGCGGCGACGGTTCCTCCGACCGCGGGTTCGGGTGGCTCCTCGCCACCGACCCGGACGAGGGCGCGATGGTGGTGGACCGCACCTTCGCAGGCGGTCCCGCTCGGGAGGCGGGCCTGCGCCGCGGCGATCGCCCGGTGGCGCTGAACGGCGATCCGGTCCCGAGCGGCGAGGCCGGCCGCGAAAGCCTGCGCCGCGCCGCGGCGGAGGGATCCCCGGCACGCCTCACCTTCCGGAGGGACGGCACCTTCCAGCCGACCGTCACGCTGAAGGCCGAAAGCGCCCAGCCGCTTCCGACCCTCGACCTGCTCCCCGGGGACGTCGGTTGGATCCAGATCCCGACCTTTTTCGTGATCGGCGCGATCGGGTCCGCCGTGCACGAGCGGGTACGCGAAGCGAGCGCCGCGGGCGCGCGGTCCCTGATCGTGGACGTACGCGGCAACCCCGGCGGGTTCGTGCACGAAAGCCTGGTCGCCGCCGGCGCGTTCCTGCCCGAGCCGTCACGCCGGATCGAAGCCCGCCAGATCGACTCCGTCTGGCGCTTTCGCGACGGTGTGCTCACCATCCGGTCCGGCGACGGGCCGGAGTTCCCCCAGGCAGAGGTCGAGGAGCTCGCGCGCTTCCGCGGTCCGGTCGCGGTCCTGATCGACCAACGCTCCGCCTCCAGCGCCGAGTTCTTCGCCCTGGACCTGAATGATCACGCCGATGCGGTGATCGTTGGCGAAACCAGCGTCGGCGTCGCCGACACCGTCACCGCCTTCGCGGGCCTGTCCAACGGCGGGGGTCTGCAGATCACCACCGGTCGCGTGCGCACGGTGGACGGAGATCCGTATCCCGCCCACGTCGTGCCGGACCGAACGGTGGACGCCGCCGAGGCACCGCTGCCCGCGCACGCCGACCCGGTCGTGCAAGCGGCGCTGCGTGCGCTGCGCACGCCGTAGCGATCGCCTACGCCTCACCGTCCATCTGCCGCCGCAACAGGGCGGAGTCCAGCACCTCCCACACCTCGACCACGCGACCGGCATCGAACCGCAGCCAGAACGCGTGATCCACGGCGATGGCGCGACCGCTGGCCGGCCGACCGTTCCACTCTCCACGGTGCGTGCCGGTCAGGGTCGCCCGGATCGCGACCCGGTCGCCGTCGCCCAGCGCGTCGCTCAGCACGTCGTGCAGCGCGAAGCGCAGGTCGGGAAAGCCCTCGCGCCAGCTCGCGACGATGCGCCGCAGGTCGCCCAGGCGCATGTCGCGCGCCGTGCCGTGCACGTGAAACACGAACGTCGGCGCGAACGCATCCTCCAGGCCGTCGAACGCACCTCGGTTCCAGCCGTCCTCGAAGATGGCGATCGCCGTCTCGCGCGGATGTCGGATCGTCATGGCGCCTCCCTCCGGATGGAAGGCGACGATACGACGTGCCCACCCCGGTACGCGGCCTATCCTCGACCCGTGCCGATTCACAACGATCTCGTACTGCGCACCATCCAACAGATCTCGCAGATCCTGGCGCACCTGCTAAACCAGCGGGACCAGGCGACGTTCGAGCGCCTGACGCAAGAACTCGATCAGATCTATCGCAACCAACTGGGCGTACCCCGCTCGCTGATGCACGACCTGGACGGCGAGAGCCTGATCGAGATCCTGTCCAGCACCGGCCGCCTGGATCACGAGCGCGCCTTCCTGCTGTCCGAGATGCTGCGCGCCGAAGCGCTCGGCCTGGACGCCCGCGACCGACCGGTACCGCCGGAGCTGCGCATCAAGGCGCTGAACCTAGTGCTAGCCGCGGCAGCGGACGGGTCGGACGTCGAGGAGTTGCCCGACCGCATCGTCGAGCATCAGCAGGCGCTGGACGGCGTCGACCTGCCGGAGCCGACCGTGTGGCGCCTCTTCGATCATCGCTTCCGCATCGGCGGCTTCGCCGGGGCGGAGGACCTGCTGTTCGAGGCGCTGGATCGCTTCGGCGTGGGTCCGGAGGCGCTGGAGCGCGGTCGCGCCTTCTACGGCGACCTTCGCGATCGGACCGACGCCGCGCTGCGTCGCGGCGGCCTTCCGCGCGACGAGATCGAGGAGGGCGAGGCAACAATGGAGGAGCGGGGCGCCGCAGCCGGCGCTGGGCGTGGTACGACCGAGCCGTGAGCAGGGACCTCGCTGGCTCGGTGGCGTTCATCACCGGTGGCGGTCGCGGGATCGGGCGCGCGGCCGCGATCGCCTTGGCCGCCGCGGGCGCCTCCGCCGCGGTGGCCGCGCGCAACGGTTCCGAAGTCGACGCCGTCGCCGACGAAATCCGGAGCCACGGCGTGGCCGGGTTCGCCGCCCAAGCGGACGTGACCGACCGGGGAGCGGTGCACGACGCCGCGCGTGCGGCCGAGGCCGCCCTGGGCCCGATCGACGTGCTGATCTGCAACGCCGGCACCGGTCAGCCGCCAGCACCGTCGTGGGAGGTCGATCCCGAGGCGTGGTGGCGCGTGCAGGAGGTGAACGTCCTGGGCGCCCTGCATACGGTCCAGGCGCTGGTGCCCGGCATGGTGACGCGCGGTCGCGGCCGCGTGGTGCACGTCGCCAGCCTGCTCGGCTCGCGGCCGACGCCGGGGATCTCGGCCTACGCCTGTTCGAAAGCGAGCCAGATGCGCCTCGCCGACACGCTCGACGGGGAGCTGGCCGGCACCGGCGTGCGGTCGTTCGCGATCTCGCCGGGCCTGGTCCGGACCGCGATGACGGCGGAGATGGAGAAGCACGTGGACGTGCCGGAGGACGCCTGGACCGGAATCGACGCCTCCGCGGACCTGATCGTACGGATCGCCTCCGGGCACGCCGACCCGCTCTCGGGCCGGATGCTGCACGTGGAGGACGACCTGGACGACCTGGTGCGCCACGCCGACACGATCGATCAGCGCGGCTGGTACCAACTGCGGATCTTCCGCGGACGGGCCGAAGAGGGCCCCGCCTGACGCGAGCCGCGCGAGGGACCGGGTCCGCTGCGGGCGCGACGTCGGCGCCGGGGACGCCCCACCGCAGGCTCGCGGACCACCGAGCCTAGTCGCGAAGCTGCCGCAAGACCCTCTCGTGACGCGTCAGGTCGTTCAGCAT
>JBBDSD010000352.1:0-3816 GCA_040905065.1 Trueperaceae bacterium
GCTTGGGGCTGAAGAACCGCCCGCCGTCGCTGAAGCTGTCGGGCGTGACGTTCACGATCCCCATCACCGCCGGTCCCGACCAGGTAAGGAGCCAACCGTCCCCGTCCGCTGCGGCGCCGGGAAGCGGCTTGCGGGACCGGAGGCGGTGCGTTCGGGTCCAAGGCACGGACGGACGATAGCACCGCCGCCCGGGCCACGACCTCGCGTCAGGCGGACGGGGGGACGTCGCGCGCCGGCGTCCGGAGCTGCGTCCCGCCCTCGGCGGCGCCGCCTTGCGTGCCGTCCCAGTCCGGGGGCCGCGGTCCACGCTGCAGGCGCCAGGCGACCGCTTCGGCGATCCGCTCGCCGGCGCGCCCGTCGCCGTACGGGTTCGGGCGCGCCCGCATCGCCGCGAGCTCGGCGTCGTCCTCGCCCAGCAGCGCCGACAGGCGCTCCCCCACCCGCTCGGGATCGGTGCCCACCAGCGTCAGCACCCCCGCCTCGACCCCTTCCGGTCGCTCCGTCACGTTGCGCACCACCGCGACAGGCACCCCCAGGGAGGCGCCCTCCTCCTGCAACCCCCCCGAGTCGGTCACCACCAGGCGGCTGGCGGCCAGCAGCGCCGCCATCGACCGGTACGGCCACGGCTCGTCCAGGATCACGTTGTCCATGCCTCCCAGCGCGGGGTGGACCGCGTCGCGCACGGCCGGATTCGGATGCACCGGCCACACGAACAGGTGATCCGGGCGCTCTCGCGCCAGCGCGGCGATCGCGCGCGCCAACGCCGGAAGCAGCGCCAGGTTCTCGCGCCGATGCAGGGTGATCGCGACCGTTCCCCCAGGCCGCACGCGCTGCGCCACGTACTCCGGCAGGCGTGCCTCGCGCGCCACCGAGCGGATCGCGTCGACCGCGGTATTGCCGGTCACGACGATGCCGTGCAGCGGCTTGCCCTCGGCCCGCAGGTTGCGGCGCGCCCCCTCCGTCGGGGCGAGGTCCAGGTCGGTCAGTACGTCGGTCAGGCGCCGGTTCGCCTCTTCGGGAAACGGTTGAGCCAGGTCGAAACTGCGCAGGCCGGCCTCGACGTGCCCGACCGGCACGCCCTGGTAGAACGCAGCCAGCGCGACCGCGAAGGTGGTCGCCGTGTCGCCGTGCACCAGGCAGTACGCCGGCCGCTCCCGTGCGAGCACCTGCGCCGCGGCGGGCACGATCCGCGCCAGCAGGTCCGGCAACGTCTGGCGCTCCGTCATGACGTCCAGCGCCCGATCGGCGCGCATGCCGAACAGCGTCATCATCGCTTCGAGCTGGTCACGGTGCTGACCGGTGGTCAGGATCCACGGCGCCAGGGCCGAGTGCGCCTGCAGGGCGTGCACCACGGGCGCCATCTTCGACGCCTCGGGGCGGGTGCCGAACGCCACGACGACGCGGGCAGGGCTCTCCCTCACGCGTCCGGCCGTCCCGACGCGGGGGCGTGCACCGGCTCGCCGGGTTCAACGCCGCGATCTTCGCCACGTTCCTCGCGGCGCACCTCCCACCACCGCAGCAGGCTGGCGCCGCACACGGCGGCGACGGCGACCCCCACCGTCAGCCACAGCAGCACCAGAGGCGTCTCGGCCAGCAGCATCCCGACCACGCCGAGCGCCAACGTGGCGCCCCAGAGGGTCCACACGGTGCCGCGCTCGCTGCGGCCGCGCGCCCGCAGCAGGTCGTGCAGGTGGTCGTTGGCGGCGGTGGTGGGACTCACGCCGCGACGTAGGCGCCGGACCGCCACCTGCGTCAGGTTCAGGACCGGCAGGCCCAAGATCGCGACCGGCGCCACCACCGTCACGGCGGCGGTCACCTTGAGCGCCCCCAGGACGCTGGCGGCCGCCAGCGTGTAGCCCAACAGGTAGGAACCGCCGTCGCCCATGAAGATCTTGGCGGGCCCCGCGTTGTGCCGCAGGAACCCGATGGCGGCGCCCGCCACCGCCGCGAGCAGCAGCACCGCCTGCCCGCGACCGTCCACCTGCATGGCGACCGCCAGCAAGCTGAAGCTGCCGATCGCGGCCACGCCGCTGGAGAGGCCGTCCGCCCCGTCGATGAAGTTGAACGCGTTCGTGAACCCGACCACCCAGAGGACGGTGAGCACCGCCGAGAGCGTGGCACCGAAGAACACGAAGCTGCCTTCGCCGGTCCAAGCCTGAAGCGGCCCGCCCGCGAAGTAGTTCGTGACGAAATCGATGGTGATGCCGTGCACGACCAGGATGCCGGCCGCGACCGTCTGCGCCGCCAATCGCATGGCGACGGGAAGCTCCCAGAGGTCGTCCAGCAGGCCGACCATCGTCATCAGCACGCCGCCCAGCACGATCGCCAGCAGCGACGAGCGATCGTCGCCCAACGGACCGGGCGCCACCGCCGCCGCGAGGAGGACCGCCAGCAGGAAGCCGGCCAGAATGGCCATGCCGCCCACGTTCGGGACGGAACCTTCGTGCCGGCGTCGGCCGGCACCGTGCCCGCCGCCACCGTTCTGCGTGGCGCCGACGCGAAGGGCGAACGACCGCACCCAGGGCGTGGCGATCGCGACCACGACCGCCGCGACCACGAAGGCGGTCACGACCAGCGGCAGCAGCGGCATCAACGACTCGCGCACGAGGGACATCCTAGCGCTCCCGCGCCGAATCGGGTGCGAAATGCGTCGCCTTCACCGCCGCCGGGCGAACGCGTCCGTGAGGGATCAGCGGGTTCCGTAGATGCGGTCGCCCGCGTCGCCCAGGCCCGGCACGATGTAGCCGTGCTCGTTCAGCCGCTCGTCCAGCGCCGCCAGCACGATCTCGACGTCGGGATGGGCGCGCTCGACGGCGCGCACGCCTTCGGGGGCGGCCAGGATGCACAGCAGGCGGATCCGCTGCGCCCCTTCCGCCACCAGCCGGTCCAGCGCCGCCACGGCCGAGCCGCCCGTAGCCAGCATCGGATCCAGTACGAACACGTCGCGCTCATTGACGTCGCTGGGAAGCTTGGCGTAATAGCTGACCGGCGAGAGGGAGTCGGGGTCGCGGTACATGCCCAGGTGGCCCACTCGGGCGCTGGGCACCAGGTCGAGGATGCCGTCCACCATCACCAGGCCGGCCCGAAGGATCGCGACCAGGGCCAGCTTCTTTCCGGACAGGCGCCGCACCCGTGCCGGCGCGACCGGGGTCCGGACCTCGGCCTCGTCGAGCGGCAGGTCGCGCATCGCCTCGAACGCCATCAGCATGGCGATCTCGGTGCAGAGCGAACGAAAGTCGCGGACCGGCGTCTCGCGGTCGCGAAGGATCGACAGCTTGTGCTGGATCAACGGGTGATCGATGATCACGGTGGGCACCGGACACCTCCATGAGCGCCCGGCCCCGAACGGACCTGCGCGGTACGCGTGCGGCCGCCCCGAAGGACGGCCGACCGTACGTCTGGCGGAGAGGGTGGGATTCGAACCCACGGTACCGCGTAAGCGATACAGCGGTTTTCGAGACCGCCCCGTTCAACCACTCCGGCACCTCTCCACGACGCCGCGACCGGTCTCCGGTCGCGAGAGCGAATCCTACCACGCCGCTGCGCGGCTGCCAAGGTCGCGCGGCCGTCCGGGGGAGGCAGGTCGCTTGACGCCGCCGGAGCCCGCCGGTAGACTCGCGGTCGCGTTGGCCCGTAGTCTAATGGCAGGACATCCGGTTCTGGTCCGGACGGTCGGGGTTCGAATCCCTGCGGGCCAGCCACCCCGCCCCCACGCACACGAGCGTCGCGCCCCGGACGGGGCGCGCTGCGCGTGGCGCCTGCCGCCGCCACGCCCGCCCGCGTCGCGCCTGGGCGATGCGCCGTCGCGTGCACGCG
>JBBDSD010000353.1:0-3775 GCA_040905065.1 Trueperaceae bacterium
GAGGACCGCTTGACGTTCGGGCGGCCGGAGGTGGACTTCGCGTTCCTGCTGCGACAGCTGTTCGCGATCGACATGCCGATCACGTCGCTCTGCCGGGAGGACTGCCGCGGCCTCGCCACCGACGGCGTGAATCTGAACGAGCACCCCGACCACGTGCCAAGCGACGCCCATCCCGACCGCACCGAGAATTCGCCGTTCGCGGCGCTCGAGGACCTCGATCTCGATCTCGATCTCGACCCCCGCTCGTAGCGGACCGCACCCGGCGGCGCCCCCGCCCGGATCCCAGGAGGAGCCCCTATGGCCAAGCACCCCGTACCCAAGAAGAAGACCTCGAAGGCGCGGCGCGATCAGCGTCGCAGCCATCACGCGCTGACCCCGAAGAACCTGACCACCTGCCCGCAGTGCAAGTCGCTCAAGCCGCAGCATCAGGTCTGCCCCGAGTGCGGGAGCTACGCTGGTCGTCAGGTTCTCGAGGTCGAGGCCTGATCTCGCTCTCCTCCGTGGCGAGCCGCGACGCCGCATGAACGTTCCGGGACCGCCCCCGCGGTCCCGGCGTTCGTGTAGCGTCGCGACGGCCCAGCGAAGGGATTCGCGATGACGACGCGTGCGGGCATCACGGCGTTGGGGGCGTACGCGCCACCGACCGTCCTCGAGAACGCCGATCTGGAACGGCGCATGGACACCAGCGACGAGTGGATCCGGACGCGGACCGGCATCCGTCGCCGCCACGTCGCGGCCGACGACGAGTTCACCAGCGACCTGGCGTTCCGCTCGGTCGAGGACCTGCAGGGCCGCTTCGGTGAGGCCGCGCTGGACGGCGTGGACATGGTCGTGGTCGCCACCAACACGCCGGACGCGTTCTTTCCCGCCACCGCCGCGCTGGTGCAACACCGCTTTGGGCTGAACGCCGGCGCCTTCGACCTGCTGGCCGCCTGCCCCGGCTGGCTGTACGCGCTCAGCGCGGCGAAGGCGTACGTCGAGAGCGGTCAGGCCCGCAAGGTCCTCGCCATCGGCGCCGAAGCGCTCACGAAGCTGGTCGATTGGAACGACCGCAGCACCGCGGTGCTGTTCGGCGACGGGGCGGGCGCCGCGGTGATCGAGCCGGTCGAGGCGCCGTACGGTCTGGCGCCGATGGTGCTGGGCGCCGACGGGGGCGGCGCGCAGCACCTGCACGCGGGCGCGGTCGGCCGCTGCCTGCCGGACGGCTCGCCGCTGACGAACAAGGTCCAGATGAACGGCCGCGAGGTGTTCAAGTTCGCGGTGCGGGTGATGGACACCGCCACCGTGCAGGCAATCGAGGCGGCCGGGCTGACGGCGGACGACGTGAGCCTGTTCGTGCCGCACCAGGCCAATTTCCGCATCATCGACGCCGCGCGGGAGCGGTTGGGGCTGCACCCCGACCGGGTGGTCGTCACCGTGGACGAGTACGGCAACAACTCGACCGCCAGCATCCCGCTAGCGCTGATGCACGCGCTGGACGCCGGCCGCATCCACGACGGCGACCGGCTGCTGATGGTGGCGTTCGGCGGCGGCCTCAGCTGGGCGGCGGGCGTGACCACCTGGGGCGGCGGTCGCTACGGCGACGGTCGCCGGCACGGCGCGTCCGCGATGCGCGCCGCCTCCGAGGTCGCGGCGCCGTGAGGATCGCCGCGCTCTTTCCCGGTCAGGGATCGCACGCCGTCGGCATGGGACGTGCCCTGCACGACGCCAGCCCCGCCGCCCGCGCGGTGCTGGACCGGGCCGAGGCGGCGCTTCCCGGCCTGCGGAGCATCATGTTCGGCGGCCCCAGCGAGGAGCTGACCCGCACCGCGATCCAGCAACCCGCCCTGGTGGCGGCCGGCGCCGCCGCCTACGCCGCCTGGCGCGAGGCGGGCGGGCCGCAGCCGCTGGTGGCCGCCGGCCACAGCCTGGGCGAATTCACGGCGCACGTCGCCAGTGGAAGCCTCGAGATCGAGACGGCGATCCGGCTGGTGCACGCCCGCGGCCGCTACATGCAGGAGGCGGTGGCGGAGGGCGTCGGTGCCATGGCGGCGGTGCTGAAGCTGGACGACGCGGTGGTGCGCGAGCTGTGCACCGCGGCGGGCGACGGGGTCGAGATCGCCAACCTGAACGCGCCCGGGCAGGTGGTCGTGTCCGGCACGGCGGAGGCGGTAGCGGCGGTCGCCGAGGCCGCCAAGACCCGCGGCGGTCGCGCCGTCCCGCTCAAGGTGAGCGCGCCGTTCCACTGCCGCCTGATGCGACCGGCCGCCGAGCGCTTGGCGCTCGACCTGGAGCGGACCTCCTTCTCCGAGCCCGCCTTCCCGATCGTGCGCAACGTCGACGCCGAACCGTCCAGCGATCCCGCCGACGCGCCCCGCACGCTGACCGAGCAGGTCACCGGCGCGGTGCGCTGGACCGAGGTGCAGCGCGTCATCGAGGCGATCGGCGTCGACCGCTGGATCGAGTTCGGGCACGGCAAGGTGCTCACCAACATGCTCGCGCGCACGGTGCCCAGCGCCGACGGCCGCCCGGTCCACGACCCGGCCTCGCTGGCCGCCGCCCTCGCGAGCGACGACGAAGGAGGTTCCCCGTGAGCGATTCTCGAAACGAGCGCGTCGCGCTGGTGACCGGCTCCAGCCGCGGCCTGGGGCGCGCCACCGCCGTGCGGCTGGCGGCCCTCGGCCACCCGGTGGCGGTGCACTACGTGCGCAGCGAAGCTCCCGCCGCCGAGGTGGTCGACCAGATCCAGCAGGCCGGAGGTCGCGCCGCCGCCTTCGGCGCGGACGTCGCCGACGCCGCGGCCTGCGACCGGCTGCTGCGCGAAGCGACCGAGGCGCTGGGCCCGATCGCGGTGCTGGTCAACAACGCCGGCATCACCGCCGACACGCTGGCGATGCGGATGAAGGACGACGCTTGGCAGTCGGTGCTGGACACGAACCTGACCGGCGCCTTCCGCCTCTCGCGCGGCGTGCTGCGCGGCATGCTGAAGGCGCGCTGGGGCCGGATCGTGAACCTGTCCAGCGTGGTGGCGCGGATGGGCAACGCGGGCCAAGCGAACTACGTCGCTTCGAAAGCGGGCCTGATCGGCCTGACGAAGGCGCTGGCGCGCGAGGTGTCCGGCCGCGGCGTGACGGTGAACGCCGTCGCGCCGGGCTTCATCGCGTCCGACATGACCGATGCGTTGACGCCGGAACTGAAGGAGCGCTATCTGGAGCAGATCCCGGCGGGCCGCTTCGGCACGCCGGACGACGTGGCCGCCATGGTGGCGTTCCTGACCGGCGATGAGGCCGCGTACGTCACGGGACAGACGCTATCGGTGGACGGCGGCATGACGATGCAGTAAACTCGGCCGCCGGCACGCGTCGCTCGGCGCGTCCTGGACCCCGTGCTAGAATCCCGTCAGCCGTCACGACCGCCGCCACGACGCCGTCGTGCTCCGAGGAGGAACCCGAACATGGACAACCAGGCCATTCTGGACAAGATCAAGGACGTCGTCGCCGACAAGCTGGACGCCGACCCGAAGGACGTCGTCGAGGGCGCGTCGTTCGTCGACGACCTGGGCGCCGATTCGCTGGACGTGGTCGAACTGATCATGGGTCTCGAGGACGAGTTCGAGATCGAGATCAGCGACGAGCAAGCGGAGGGCATCCGAACCGTCGGAGACGCCATCCGGTTCATTTCCGACAAGCAGTAGGTCCAACCTCGCGGGTCGGACCGCCGCGGCGAATCGTTCGTCCGCACGGCGCTCCGGCCCGCGTCACCCATAGGGGACGAGCAGCATGAAGCGAGTCGTGGT
>JBBDSD010000354.1:0-3768 GCA_040905065.1 Trueperaceae bacterium
CGCACGTGCCGTACCTGCGGCGGGCGCAGGCGGGCGTGGCGGTGAACCCCGGCTCGGTCGGGCTGTCGTTGAACGGCGAACCGGGTGCCGACTACGCCCTGCTGCGCATCGACGAGTCGCAGGTGGACGTGCGCATGGGCAAGGAGGAGTACGACGTCGGCGCGGTCGCGTTCGACATCGTGGCGTGGGGCCTGCCGGCGGTGGTGGCCGAAGCGATCCAGATGGGGCGCATGCCGTCGCGCAGCGACGAGGACGAGGACGCGGACGTCACCAATTGACGCCAGCGCGACGCGCTCGCGCCACGGCGGCGAGGCGGCGTTTCGGTCTCAGGGGATCGGTCTCAGGGGGTAGCGCCGTCGCGCTCGACGGCCGCGGCGAGCGCCTCGCCGCCCCCGATGCAGATCGCGGCCACGCCGCGCCGACCGTCCGCGACGCGCAGGGCGTTGAGCAACGTGACCACGATGCGTGCGCCGGACGCGCCGATCGGATGCCCCAGCGACACCGCCCCGCCCAGCGGGTCGACGCGGTTCTCGTCCAGATCGAACGCCTGCATCGCGGCCAGCGTCACCACGGCGAACGCTTCGTTGATCTCGTAGCGGTCGACCTCGCCCGGCGCCCAACCGACGCGGTCGAACAGGGAGCGCATCGCGTCGATCGGCGCCAGCGTGAACCATTCCGGCTCGCGGGCGTGCACGCCGAAGCCGCGGATGCCGGCCAGCACCGGCAGGCCCAGGCGGTCGGCCTCCTCGCGGGAGGTGACCACCACCGCGGCGGCGCCGTCGTTGATCGTCGAGGCGTTGGCCGCGGTGACGGTACCGTCCGCACCGAACGCCGGTCGCAGGCTCGCAACGCGGTCCACGTCGACGGCGTCCGGGCCTTCGTCCCGGTCCACCACCGACACCGTGCCCTTGCGGCCGGTCACCTCGACCGGCACGATCTCGTGCGCCGCGACGCCGTCCCGGGTCGCCGCCTGCGCCCGGCGATAGGAACGGACGGCGAACGCGTCCTGCGTCTCGCGCGCGATGCCACGGTCGCGGGCGCAGGCGTCGGCGCAGGTCCCCATGTGTGCGTCGGACTGGACGTCCCAGAGCCCGTCGTGCACGACCGAGTCCAGCACCGTCCCGTGCCCTAGGCGCAGTCCTCCGCGAGCTCCGGGGAGCAGGTACGGCGCGTTGCTCATCGACTCCATGCCGCCCGCCACCACGATCCGCGCGTCGCCCACGGCGACCGCGCGGGCCGCTTGTTGGATCGCCTCGAGCCCGCTGCCGCACATCTTGTTGAGCGTGACGGTCGGAACGGACGCCGGAATCCCTGCGCTCAGCGCCGCCTGACGCGCCGGTGCCTGGCCCGCGCCGGCCGCCAGCACCTGGCCCATCAGCACCAGATCGATCTGGTCGGGACGCAGCCCGGCGCGCCCTACGGCGCCGGCGATGGCGGTCGCGCCCAGGCGGGGCGCGGACACGGAGGCGAGGGCGCCCTGGAACGCGCCGATCGGGGTGCGGGCCGCGGAAGCGAGAACGATCTCCATGCGTGCACTCTACCGGCGTACGGCACCGGCGCACGGCGTCTAGCGGCGGAAGGTGACGGTGGCGCGGGTGGCGCGGGCGCGGATCTCGATCGGCTGGTCGAGGCGCGCGCCGGTCGGCAGCCACACCACCGCCACCCACGGCGCATCCGGCCCGATCGCGTCCGGCGAACCGAGCAGCGTCTCGTGCCGGGCGCCCGGATCGGTCGCGGCCATGCCGTCCGGCCGAAGCGACAGGCCGGGATGACGCTGCTCCGGGCGCAGCGACGTGACTACCAGCAGCAGGGCGCGCGCCGAGCCGGCGTCGGCCAAGGCCGCGTCCACGGCAGCCCGGGCCCACGGCGCCAACAGCGGCGCCATCGTGAGATCCGTCACCCACGCCGCCAGCACGTCGGGGGCTCCGTCCCCGCCCGGCGAGAGCAGCTCGACCGCGACGGTTCCGGGCGCCGGACGGAGCAGCGTGGCGCCCGGATCGGTGCGGACGCGCGCGGCGGGCGCGATCCGCAGCGCGAAGGCGCGGCCGGAGGGCGCCACCAGGCGGTCGTCCGCGACGCGGGCCGCACCGAACGCGCCGGCCGCGTCCAACGGAAACCAGACGCCGTCCGCGTCGCGTCGGATCGGTGCGGACAGCGAACGTTCGCCCGCTGGTCGGCCGCTGAACGTGATGTCGGGCGATCCGATCCAGCCGGTCAGCACGGCCCCGTCCGCCCGCAGCACCACCGTCTCCCCGTCGACGACCCACTCCGCCCCCAGCAGCCGGGCCAGGTCCGCGGCGCGGATCCACGGCTGCGGGTCGCCGTCCATCACCGTCACGGTGCCGGCCACGTCCCCGTCGCTGGCCGGCTGGGCCTGCGCCGCTCCCCACGCGAGCAGCATCGCGATCAGGAGCCACCTCCAGGGAGCGGGCAGGACGACCGGAGCGGACGGACGCATGGCGCGCAAGGTAGCACGACCGTGGCCGCGCCGACGCGTGAGGTACGGGGCGCGTCGTAGCATGGCGTAGCGCCGTCGGGCGCGGAAGGAGCGTGTTCGATCGACAAGGTCCACGGAACGTCGTCCGGCCTGAAGAAGAACCAGATCAAGCGACTCGGCAACCTCTACCGCCGGCGCGTGCCTCCCGAAGCGGCCACGACGTCGGACCTGACGCGTGCCGTGGCGACGCTCGCCCTGGAGATCGGCGGACCCGTCTCGGTCCTGCTGGACCGGCGCGGACGGGTGGCGTCGGTCGCGGTGGGCGACGCGTCCGACGCGCCCCTCCCGCCGCGCGCCGGCGAAGGAGAAGCGCGCCTCCGCGGGCTGCGGTTGATGCACGTCCACCCGGGCGGCGGCGGCCTGGACGAGGACGATCTGACCACGCTGTTCCTGGGTCGCCTGGACGCGATCGTAGCGGTCGAAGCGTGGGACGGTCCGCACGGACCGGAACTGGGTCCCGCCCACCTGGCGTTGGTGGCGCCACCGACCAGCGAGGTCGAGGACTGGCTCATCGACCCGCCCACCACCGTCGCCGACCTGGAGCGCGTGGACCTGACCGCGCGCGTGCGCGCCCTCGAAGAGGAGATGGCGCGCAGCGCCCGTGCCCGGGACGTCGCGCGCAGCTCGGCGCAACGGGCGGTGCTGATCGGCCTGGACCTGGCGGAGGGACCGGAGGCGGCGGCCCGGCTGGCCGAACTGTCCGAACTGGTCCGCTCGGCGGGCGCGACCGTCGCGCACGCCGAGCTGCAAGCGAAGTCCCGACCGGACCGCAAGACCCTGGTCGGGCGCGGCAAGCTGCGCGAACTGGTGTCCGTCGCGTACCACGAGGACGCCGACCTGCTGGTGTTCGATCGCGAGCTGTCGCCGGCGCAAGCGCGCGAGATCGAGGAGGCCACCCGCCTCACGGTGCTGGACCGGACCCAAGTGATCCTGGACATCTTCGCGCAGAACGCTCGCGGTCGCGAGGCGCAGGTCCAGGTCGAACTGGCGCAGTTGCACTACCAGCTGCCGCGTCTCGCCGGTCGCGGCGCCGCCTTCAGTCGCTTGGGCGGCGGGATCGGTACGCGCGGACCGGGCGAAACAAAGCTGGAGGTCGACCGGCGCCGCATCCGCGACCGCATCACCGCCCTGGAAGCGGACGTGGACCAGATCAGCGCCCGTCGCGCACGGACCCGCAAGAACCGGACCGCGTCGGACACCCCGGTGATCGCCCTGGTCGGCTACACCAACGCCGGCAAGTCGACCCTGTTCAACGCCTTGGCCAAGTCGGA
>JBBDSD010000355.1:0-3748 GCA_040905065.1 Trueperaceae bacterium
CCGTCTCGAAGCCGAGCACCGAGCTCGCTTCGGACCGAAGCCGTACGCCCGCGCCCACGACCGAAGCCGCTCGCGAATCCGTGCGCGAATCCGCGTCCATGCCGACCGCCGCCCCCACCCCCGCAGGCCCGCCTCCCGACTCGGCGCGGCGCGAACCGGCACCGCACGAACCGACGCCGCAACGCACCGCCCCCCAGGACCACGTGCCGCGCGCCCTTCCCCAGCACGCGATCCATCGGCTCGCGGAGCGGGACGCCGTGCGACAGTGGGTCTGGATTCCGGACGGCGGTGCCGCGCAAGGGCGCGGCAGCGGTCCGGACCCCGACCGGGTCGCCGGCGAGGTGCGGTCGCTGATCGGCGTCCTCGACCGCTCCGGCCCGGTCCGGACCGTGCACGTCCGTCACGGTCAGGGCCAGGTCCTGATCGAACGTCACCGCAACGACGTCCTGCTCGTCGCCGGAGACCCCCGCATGAACGTCGGAGCGATTCGAACCACGTTCCGCGCCCTGGAGGAGGAACCATGATCACCGTCCGAAAGCTGGCCGTCGGCCTGGCCGCCGTGCTGTTCGCGACCTTCGCCTCGGCGCAGGAAGCGAACGGCGACGACGTGCTGGAACGGTACCGTCTCGCGATCGAGAGCCTGCAGCAGGCCAACGTCGCCATCGCCGACGATGCCGTCGCCGCGCGTACCGAACTGGACCGCGCCTTCAGCGCTCTCCTCACCCTGTCGCGTGGCGGCAGCGCACCGTTGGCGTCGTCGCTGGACCGCGTGTTCGAACGGGCCCGCACCGCCATCGAGAACCGCAGCGCCACCGACCTGGCGGTCCAGACCGGCGTGCTGCGCGGCGGCTTCCAACGGATGCTGTACGAAGCGGCGTTGGCGTCAGCGGTCGAAGGGCGCGACGCGCAGGCCGCTGCCCGCCTGCAGGTCCTGGCGAACGACGTGAACCTGGGGGCGGCGCGGCTCGAACAGCTTCAGCAGGCGGAAGACGTCCGGCAGATGCGGCGCACCTTCGAAGCGGGCGTCGCCGAACGGATCGAGGCTCGTCTGGCCGCCCTGGTCGAGGCGGCTCCTCCAGCCAACGTGGACGTGGCCTACCGGTCGCTGTCCGGCGCCTACGCCGACTTCCTGCTGATCCAAGACTCCGGGCGTTTGGATCCGGCGGCCCAAGGACGGTTCGTCGCCGCGGCGGAAGCGCTGGTGGCCGGCGACGGGGATGCGTACGCCGCAGCCCTGTCCACCGCCGTCGACCAGATGACGGCGCTACGGACCGCCGCCGACGAAGGCGCCGAGGCGCTTCCGGCGACGGACGCCGGCGTGCCGGCCCCCGCGCCGGAGGCGGACCCCGCGACCGATCCGGTGGCCGACGATCCCGCGTCCGACGATCCCGCGGCGGAGGCTGCGGCGGAGGCTGCGGAGCCTGCCGAGGCGCCGGACGCCGCGGCGGTCGAAGGCGCCGATCCCGACGCCACCCTCCTGCCCACCCTGAACGCCGACGATTCCGAAGCGACCGCGAACCTGATCGACGCCCTGCAGGACGGCTCCGTCACCCTCCCGATGCTGCGGGCCCGTCTGGCCGACGACCTGGCGGACGCGCGGACGGCGGAGGAACGCGAAGCGCTCGCCTCCGAACTCCGCACGATCGGCCTTCCCGCGACCGCGGCGGACACCCTCGCAGCGGACCTGCACGGCGACGGGGTCCTCTCCGTCACGGAGCTCGAGCGGGACCTCGCCGCGCGCGTGACGCGCTTGGAAGCCGAGGTGCAGCGCGGGCGACCGGCCCAGGTCGACGTCGAACTCGGGCGCATGGTGCAGGCGTACGACGCCGGCCTCGGACGCATCGTGCCTCGGACCGCACCGGACGATCACCTCGCCTTCCAGGAGCTGCTGACGCGAATCTCCGACTCCCCCACCGTCCGTAGCCAGGAGGTCGCGCTGCTGGCCGGCGCGGTCTCGGGCCTGTCCGACCGCTTGCGTACCCGGGATGCGGGCGTCCTGCACGGACTGTCCGACACCGTGCACGACCTGTGGAGCGGTTGGATCCGGGCTGCCGTGATGATCGCGTTGGGCGTGCTGGCGTTGCTGCCGCTGCGCCTGCTGCGTACCGCGTTCGGCGCAGGCAACCGCAACTGGCGCCTGGTGGGCAACGCCCTGACCCTGCTGCTGCTGCCGGTCTTCATCGAGGCACTGATCTCGGCGGCGGCGCTACTGGCCGAGCCACTGAGCATGCCGATCCTGGCCGCCGGCACGGTGGCGTCGATCTTCACCAGCGAACTGACGCAGTTCGTGTGGGCGGTGGTGATGCTGCTGGCGATCTTGCTGGCGACGTTCGGGTTCTACGGCATCTGCGTCCAGTTCGGCGTGCTGGGATCGCGAGGACGCAAGGCCCCGGCGCAGGCGGCGCCGGCGAAGCAACCGACCCGGGACGAGACGCTGGTCGACTGGGACGACGATTACTGATCCCGTAGGGGATCTGGAGGTCGTGAGGCGATGACGAGTCCCGCCTACGCCGCGTGCACGGCTGCGCTGGAGCGGCTTTTGTCGCCGCGCGTCGCGTCGCGCACGCTTCATGCAGCGATGCGTGCGGCCGACCTGTCGCCGCAGACGGCCAGCGCCGAGCAGCTCGAGCCGATCCTCAAGGACCAGGCGTTCAAGCAGTTGCAGGTGGCGATGCCGCCCGACCGCGCCCGGGACGCCGTCACGGAGATCCTGGCCTCGATAAAACAGGCCGAGGCGCAGGCCAGGGGCGACGCCAGCGCCGCAGGCGCACCGGAGGCGGGCGAAGCCGACGCTCCCGGCACCGGACCAGCCGCCACGACCAATGCGCCTTCCGGGGCCGGAAGCAGCGTTACCGGAACTACCGCCCCGCGCCCGGAGGCGCACGAGGCGGAATCGGAACCGGAGGCGCACCCGGACCTCGGTCGCCTCCGCGCGGCGTTGCGGCCGTTCAACCTCTACTTCCAATGGCCGGAGGTCCGGCGGTTGCGAGCGCAGCTCGGGCGGCTGCAGGAGATCCACGCGGAGGGCGAACCCGTGGACGAGGGCGTCGCCGAAGCGGACGCCACCCTGGCGTTGATCGAGCAGAAGCTCGAGGATCAGTTGGTGCTGCAGGCGCAGGCGCTCGCGTCGCTCGACGAAGCGTTCGAGCAGGTCCGGTCGTTGGGCGGCGTCAAGGTGCGACGTCTGGAGTCGCTGCTGAAACGCATTCACGAGGCCCAGGCCAGCCGCCAGCTCGCGGACGCCGAGCTGGAGCGCGGCAGCAACCTGGTCCGCGACCTGCGCAAGATGCAGGCGTCCAGCATCTACCAGGAGCGGAGCGACGAGGACGGCGACCAGCTGCGCGAACAGCTCGCGGCGCTCGATCAGGCCGCCGAGTTGGAGGCGCTCGACCGCCTGGAGCGCCAGTGGGTGCTGCTGCTCGAACACCGCGACGACCTGGCGCAGCAGCTGCGCGAAGCACGCGAGCAGGTGACCGGCGGCCTCACCCTCGGCGACGACCTGGGCCGGTTCGAGGAGACCTTCGCCAGCGCGAGGTCGGAGCGCCTACGCGAGGTGGAGGCCGAGCTGGACGCCACCGCAGCACGCCTGGACGAGGCGGAAGACGCCTGGACGCCGCAACTCCGCAGCGAACTCGACGTCCTCCGCACCCTGCTCGAGGACGGTCTGCCCCCGGTCGCCGACCTGGTCCGCTTCCAAGACCGGGCCCACCTGGCGCTGCAGCAGGCCGAGCGGGGCGGTCGCCAGGCC